>JAGBXH010000097.1 GCA_017629395.1 Clostridia bacterium
CGCGTATTTACAAAAACGGATGCAGGACTTGTGCAGATCGCGGACGTGGACGCCGCGGAGAGCTGCTTTTTGCATCACATACACGTCAATACGGTCAATGAGCTGCATCAAAGGGCAGAGGAGAATGAGGGTCATTACCGTACGATCAAGCCCCTGACCGCAGAAAATCACGAGATCACTCAGGAGCATGAGCCCGGCGACGTGCTCAACAGCGGCAGACAGATCTTTACAGAGAGGCTGAGCACGATCAGCGTGGATCTCTGTTATGCCCAGGACGGTACGCCTTACGTTGTCATGCTCAACTCGGAGCTGACCCCATTGCGTGCCACGGTACAAACGCTGCGCGTGCAGTTTGTCTGGATATCGGTTATCTTTGTCGGTCTTGCACTGCTTATGGCAATGGTGTTTGCGCGCAGTATCATTTCTCCTATCGTGCGCATGAACCAATCGGCAAAGCAGCTGGCAACGGGCAATTATGACGTACAGTTTGAAGGAGAGGGCTACCGAGAGACCAAGGAACTTGCCGCTACCTTGAATTACGCCTCCAAGGAGCTTTCCAAGAACGACCGCCTCCAAAAGGAGCTGATTGCAAACGTATCGCACGACTTGCGTACGCCCCTGACCATGATCAAGGGATATGGCGAGCTCATGCGCGATATTCCCGGAGAGAATACCCCCGAGAATATGCAAACGATTATTGACGAGACCGAGCGGCTTTCCGAGCTGGTGAATGCGCTGCTGGATATTTCGCGTCTGCAGGCGGATGCTGCCGAGCTGAGCCGCGAGCCGTTTGATTTGACCGAGCAGCTGCAGGTCAGCGTAGAGCGTTACGATAAGCTGCGCTCGCAGGACGGATATGCCGTGCTGTTTGAATACGATCGCCACGTGATCGTGAACGCGGACAGAGCCATGATGCTGCGCGTGCTGTACAATCTGATCAATAACGGCATTAACTATGCAGGCGAGGATAAAACCGTGATCGTACATCAGGAGTGCCGCGAGGGCAAGGTGCGTATTTCGGTCATTGACCACGGTGCGGGTATTGCAGAGGATCAGATCCCCTTGATCTGGGACAGATATTACAAGGTTGACCGCGTGCATAAGCGTTCCGTTGTCGGCACGGGGCTGGGACTTTCCATTGTTAAGACCGTGCTGGATCGTCACGGTGCAGCCTACGGTGTGGATAGCCAAATCGGCAAGGGCTCAACGTTCTGGTTTGAGCTGCATATTGACGAATTGGATAATGTGCAGGAATAAATAAAAAAAGCGACCGCCGTAAGGCGGTCGTTTTTCATGCAGGGGAGAAAGGACATATAACGCAGGGGATCTGCCATCCTTCTTGCAATATACGCAAAACAAAGGGGTTATCTTGCGATAACCCCTTTTTGATTGTGTGAGCTTACTGAGCAGCCTCGGTGGTCTGTTCCTCTGCAACGGTGGTTTCCTCAGGCTTGGTGGTGGAAACGTACTTTTCGTTGGAGGAGATGTAACCGAATACGGGATTGCCCTGGGCATCATCGGAAAGCTGGATCTTGTACCAGCCGTTGCCCTTAGCAACTGCGGTTACCTCGTCACCCTGCTGCAGGGTGCACATCATGTTGTCCTGTGCGGCGAAATCGTAGTAGGATCTTACGTAAAGAGCGCCGGCAATGACGTACAGAGTCAGGGGCTCTTCCAGGTCAGCTGCGGTCAGATCCTTTACGCAAGCTACGGACTTGTGCACGTATGCAACAACGGTCTCGGTCTTGGGAGCAGCCTCGGTTTCTGCCTCGGTAGTAGCGTCTGCTTCGGTGGTTGCCTCTTCGGATGCGGGAGCAGCTGCATCGGTAGCAGCCTCGGTGGTTTCTTCAACCTCTACCTCATACTCGATCTTGAACCAGTTTGCGCTGTAAGCAACGCTCTTGAATTCAGTATCCTTGGTAGTGTAATCGATCAGGGTCTCGTCTGCAATTCTTGCCTCGGAGCGAACGCTTGCAACGTCTGCTACGATGAAAATGGTCTGCTCAAGATCGGTGAATACTTCCTCTACGGGAGGGGTATTGGTATTGCCGCCGTTTCCGTTATTGCCGGTAGAGGGATCGCCGGTGCCTGCGCCGTTATCGCCGGTGCCGTTGGGATTGAGAATGATTTCATTGTTGGATTCGTTTTCGTTGCCGTTTTTATCTCCGCAAGCAACCAAAGAGAGCGCGAGCATAAGCGCGAGTGCGATGATGAGAAGCTTTTTCATCGTTATTTTTTCCTCCGTTTTTTGTTCTTTTTTCACGGGACACTGCCCGATTTTCATTCTTATCGCTATTATACCATAGCAGGTGTGCTTTGTCAAGAAAAAAAGCACAAAAATACCAACTTTTTTGCCCGAAAAATCGCCGAAAATCGCAAAATACTGTGCCGATGCGTGCAATCCCATACAATATGCAGTATTGTGCGTCAAATTCGCGCCGAGTGGGGCGGCAGCCCTTGTGTGCCGCCGTTTCCTTTTGCATCCGTAAGCAAATATGCACCTCTTTTTGTGCAATATTCCCACTTGACACAGAACAAATGTTCTGTTATAATACCAATACGGAACAGATGTTCTATATTGGGAGGGCGAAGAGGTGGATCGCGTTATTTTACACGTGGATATGAACAATTTTTTCGCATCGGTCGAGTGTGCGGACAGACCCGAGCTGTGGTCGCAGCCCGTGGCGGTGGCGGGGGACGTCGAGGCGCGGCACGGCATCATCTTAGCCAAAAATCAGGTTGCCAAGACCTTTGGCGTGCAAACGGGGGAGAGCATTGCCGAGGCGCGCAGC
>JAGBXH010000012.1 GCA_017629395.1 Clostridia bacterium
GACCAATTCATTGAGCAAAAGCAATTATACGGAACCGTGACAGAGGCAACCAAGGCACTGATCCGAATCAAACAAAAAGACGGCACGGAAATTACGCTGCCTTCGGATCTCAGTTCAACCAAAAGGGCGCGTCCGGGTGAATATAAACTGCGTTCCACGGGAGAAGTCGTGGTCGATCCCGATTTTCTTGCTACGTGGAACCTCTACAAAGGAGAATGACTATGGACAACATCAAAATTCGTCTTGAAACCGAAAAGGATTACAGAGCAGTTGAAGAGTTGACGCGCAAGGCTTTCTGGAACGTCTACAAGCCCGGTGCGGACGAGCATTATTTTGTGCACATGATGCGAAATCACCCCGATTTTATTCCCGAGCTTGCATTTGTGCTGGAAAAGGACGGCGAGATCATTGGCAACATCATGTACACCAAGGCTTGGCTGGAGGACGAGGACGGCGTGCGCAAGGAGATCCTTTCGTTTGGCCCGCTTTGCGTTGATCCCGCATATCAGCGTCAAAAGCTTGGCAAGATTCTGATCGAGCACTCTTTTGAGGTAGCGCGCAGCATGGGATATGACGTCAACATCAACTTCGGAAATCCCGGCAACTACGTCAGCCGTGGGTTTGTCAGCTGCAAGAAGAAAAACGTAAGTTTTGTAAGACCTGACAATTATCCCACCGCGCTGCTTGTTTGCGAGCTGGTGCCGGGCGCACTTGCAGGCAAAGCGTGGATGTATATTCCCTCCACCGCTGCAGATTGCTGTGAGGATACCGATGCTGTTGAAGCGTTTGACGCAACCTTCCCCGAAAAGGAAAAGAAATGGATGCCCAGCCAGGAGGAGTTTTACATTTATAGCCATTCCTCTGTTGTCAGATAATAGTTAACCGCCGATGAGTAAGCCCTCATCGGCGGTTTTTATGGCAGCGGTTACAGCTCAAAAGAATATCACGAATACGATCAGACAAATGAGCAGCACCCATATCAGCACAATGGGCAAGGCGTAATACCACTTTTTCGGCTTGCCGTCCGCCCACAGATCCTTGGCTTGCTCGCGGTGCTGTGCATACACGTCACGAGGAATGCACTTGACCGTCAACGCCACCAGCAGCGGCAGAATGATCAGATCGTCCAAATACCCCAATACAGGAATAAAATCGGGAATAAGATCAAGGGGAGATAATGCATATGCTACAGTTAAAAGCGCAAACACCTTGGCATACCACGGTGTTTTTTTATCTCCAAGCGCAAGAAATACCGCGGGAACGTCGGTTTTTAATTGTTTTGCTCTGTCCTTTAAGTTATTTTGAATTTTCATTGCTTTCTCCCAAGAGCTTGTACCAATCCTCCCGCGTCAGGCGATAGACAAAATGCGGCACACCGTCATCGTCGTATTGCTTGATGCGCGTCATGCCTATTGAGGCAGCGGTTGAGTACGAGGCAACGTTGGTGCAGGTCATGTAGGAATACACCGCATCAAAATCAGTGTGTGCAAAGCACCAATCACGCACAGCCCTTGCAGCCTCCTTGGCATATCCTTGACGCCAATGATGCTTGTTTACATGATACCCGATCTCGGGCAGCCACGCACCGTCAATGGGCTGCATGGTAATGCAGCAATCTCCGATAAATTCGCCCGTGCTTTTCAGCTCAATTGCCCAAAGACCAAAGCCGTATTTGCGATAATTTTCAAAGCTCCAATTCAACCAACGCTGCGTGCCGTCTTTGTCGTAAGGCCTAGGATAATGCCGCATGGTCTCGGGATCTGATAAAATGGCGTACAAGGCGTCAAAATCGTTCTGTACGTACTCGCGCAGCACGAGTCGTTCAGTTTCCAACATCTGTTTCATATGGTCTCCTGTGTGTTTTTTGATACTCGTACAGCCGATACAGCTTGCGCGAGAAGCTGCCTGCGTACAGCTTGGCGAATATGCGCTTTTCGCTTCCCTTCAGCTGCTCAATATAGTGCGCGGGCGTCATATCGTGTGCACGGACAAAGGCAATGCCGCCCGCCTCGATCACGGTAGGGTCATCTATGCCCCACACATGCGTCACGCCTACGTCGTTGATGGGATTTTTATACTTGGAAAGCCGTGCAGCACGCTCGGAATATGCATCCATCAGCAGTTCAACATCCTCAAAATGCGCGCTCAGCGCGTCAAGGGCGTTTTGCAACTCGGCGTGCGTCATATACATACTGATGCCCTCCATGACCACGACGGCGTGCTTTTTCTGCGGGACAAGTGCGAGAAAGGCGCAATCGCGTGCGTCGCCCGCAAGCATTTTGTAATGATCGGTTTCGGTAAAGTAGCGTTTTCTCTCGGCGATGACGTCGGGAAAATCCACGTCATACCACAAGGGATGCTTGCCGATACGCTCAGCGCGGCTGTCCATGCCGCAACCGATATGCAGTACCACCGCATCGGGGTTGCTTGCAACACGCTCGCGCACCCAATCGTCAAATACGGCGGAGCGAATACCCATATAGTACGCCAGCCACTTTGACTTGGATTTTCCCCGCAGCGCAAAGCCCTCGGCTGCCCAGATCTGCTCTGCCTTGGGATCGTGCAGAAAGAGACCGCGACTGCTGACGTACGCCTTGCCGTACAGCGGGATATATAAGGTTTTGTTGACGTTATTCATAAGTCATCCTCGTTTCCGAATTGGCAGAAGCACGCGCGTCTGCTGTTTGTATTCTGCATAACCGGGCTTGCGAGCCTGACGGCCCTCGGCAAGCGGAATGCTGACAGCCAAAAACAGCACGGTATTGGCGATAGCACCGCCAAGCAAATACCATGCCTGCGGTGCGGCACACACTACAGCAAGACCTACACCCCACCACATGAGAATCTCACCGAGGTAATTGGGATGGCGGGAATATTTCCAAAGTCCGCGGCGGATAAACGCGCCGTCACGGTGACGGCGGAAGGTATGCATCTGAATATCTGCAATGCCCTGCATGCTTGCGGCACACACGGACAAAAGTACAAAGGCAATGCTTGCGGGGTTGGCGGCAAGTCCCTCGCGCACGGCGTAAACTGCGGGCAGAATACACCCCCAGACCACCAGCGTGGGCACCATATGTATGCCGACAAAATTGATGAAGGGATAGAAGACACCCGTTTTCTCATGCAGCATCGTGTATCGCCAATCCTGATGCGTCAGGTTTCCGAAGGTGTACGCCCAGTTTGCGGTCAAACGCGCAGCCCAATAGATCACGGCAACAAGCAATAGCACACCAAGGGCTGTCAAATTCCTACCCAGCGCGAACGCGATCAGGATAACAGGTGGCTGCACGCTCCAATACGGATCATAGACCGATGCATTGCCGAAGATCACGCTGCAGGCAAAGGTAAACACGGTTGCGGCAACGTCAGCAATCAGCAGCGAAATCCACCAATCAAATGCAAGCGAGCGAAATGCAAGCACACCAACCAAAGTTGCCAAGGCATATACGACACCGATCACGGCAAAGCTTGCCGCGCGATTTTGCTTGATACGGTTCATAACGGAATACCATGCCTTTCTCCAATACTATCGATTATAATCAACATCTTTTCTCATATTTTATCACACATTCTCTTCGATGTCAATACAAGGAAAGCCCGTTGGCTGTGCCAACGGGCTTTCCACGACTATGCGATTACCAAAGGAACAAGCTGTACAATCCGAGTGCAAGTGCAGCAACGCTGCCTACTCTTGCAAGCACAAAGTGCTTTGCATTTTCTTTACCTGCACGTTCCAATACAAGTGCACCGATTGATAAAATCAAGCCTGCAGCGGCTACACCCACGAACAGCGGGAGAGCGGACACGGCGGCAACGTAAATGCCTGCCGATGAAAGCAGCACGCCAAGTGCAACTGATGCATAAAAGGCAATACGCTTTGCAATCTTGTTCTTAAGCAAGAACATCAGCGCAACGGCAGTCAGTGCAACGACTGCAAATGCAGCAAATACCAATACTAAGAGATCCAATACAGAAAAATACATAAAATTTCCTCACTTTCATTTTTGTTTTATTTTGGGGTATTCCCCTTCGGTGACTATAGAATACCACACGATTCTAAGGAAATTTGGTATATATTTCTAAAGAATTCTAAAGATTACTCAAAAATCGGATAATTTTATAAAAATCTCAAATTGTGCATCTGTTTTGACGACCTCTACGCTGCCGCCGTAATTCTGCGCAATGCGATGAATGCTGTAGATGCCCATTTGATAGCTCTCAACTGCTTTCGGTTTGGCAGCAATTGCATTTTTTTGTGAAATAATCAGCCTGGATTCATCACAAAAGATGCGCAGTTCCACAGGGCTTGCGGGATCCGCATACTTTTGCACGTTAGAGATCAGATTGTCAAAAATTCTGCGCAGCTCACCCACGTCAAAGCTACCCTTAAAGGTATCGGGCAGTGAAATCGATACCGAAACGATATAATCCTGCTCCAAGGACTCCTCAAATTCGCCTGCCAGCTGCTCATACAACAGCGTTGCATGTTCAAAATGCTCGAGGTTGCGATGCCCTCCATCCAATAAAATATCGGTCAGCTGCTTGATCTGCGCGGTTTTTTTACTTACCAAATCCAAATAAGCTCGTCCCTCCTGCTCGTCAAGTTTATCCTTGGCACAAAGCAGCTCGGTATAGGACATAATGGAAGTCAGAGGGGTACGGATATCGTGCGAGAGTGCGCGTATCAGTTGCTCCCTTTGCAAAGCAAGCTCACTTTCGCGTTTTTTCAGATCTCGTTCGGTATGAGAGAGATAGTTCACCGCTTGTGCAAGAGTTGTCAGCTCATTATTCCCGCGGATGACCACCTCGTGGCTGTAATTTCCCTGCTGCATTGCATGAACGCCCGCAATAATCTTACGGATATAAGCAAGCTTTTTAGCGAATAATGCAAGGAATGCGCCCGAAAAGCACAGCGCGGAAATCACAAACGCAAATCCCGCAACAATATTATCAAGCTGCCTTAATTCAAATTCATCAAGATAGACGTCGTGATAAAAGCAGTAGCTGTCCACGATACTTCTGCCCACAAATCCAAGCAAAAGATATAAAATCAAGCTAATGCCAAAGCACAGTGCAACGGTTGCCAAAATTTCAAATGAAAGATTATGCCTTTTGGGAGTTCTATCAGTCAACGTAATACCCCCTTCCCCACGCGGTCTTGATATATTTGGGGTCTCTGGAGTTATCGCCCAACTTTTTTCGCAAATTCTTGACGTGTACCATGATCGCGCTATCACCTACCGCGTTGTCATTCCAAATGCTTTCATAGATCTGATCCAAAGAAAAGATACGCTTGCGGTTAGAAAGCAAAAGCTCCAATATTTTATACTCGGTATAAGTCAGTGCTATGCTTTGACCGTCCTTGCTCACGCTTTGGCTGTTCTTGTCCAAAATAAGATCGCCAAGCACAAGTCTGCCGGCTGACGACCGGCTTTCAGTATCAGGAACGGATGCTTTTCCTCTGCGCAGAATTGCCTTGACTCTCATCAGAAGCTCCACGTTGGAAAATGGCTTGACGATATAGTCGTCAGCACCAGCTGCAAAGCCCATTACCTTGTCTGATTCGGCAGAGTATGCCGTCAAAAATATGATTGGAGTTTCAAAACGACGGCGTATATCTGCGCCTGTCACAAAGCCATTTTGACCGGGCATATTTACGTCAAGAATATATAGATCAATCTCTGCGCAAGCAGCCTCAGCGGCAGCAACACCGTTTTCAACACTGATTACCTCATACCCCTCGCCCGCTAACAGCAGCGTCAGTACCTCGCGGATCTCACGCTCGTCATCAGCGATCAATATATATTTCTTTTCATGTTTCATAAGCCACCTCGAAATGTTCTGTGTGATCATTATATCAAATATCTCACGTCATGTCAATGAAAAAATTAAGTCAAAGGGTCGGGACTCTTGTCCCGACCCATGATGTTTAGTCCTTGTATGATTAGCGTGCACTTCGCTTTTGACCAAGCAGAACGATTAAGACTATTACCGTAACACAGCAGAATGCGACAGCAATGAGTACAAATAAGGTCCGAGGTTTAACAGAAGGCACATCCTCCTTGCCGGTCGACTGTTCTTGACTTGTTGAGTCCGAACCGTTTGTTTGGGTTTCTTCAATTGGCGGTTGGGATGCTAATGTCTCAGCATCGGTCGTTTCCTGCTCGGTCGTAACCTCTGTCGATCTGTAGGAAAGGCCATAGCCACGATCGAAAGCAAATGAATTTGTAAATTCACCTTTCTCAGCATTGAAAACGGGCACGTTAAGCGGCAGCCTTCCGCTTGGCGAGAAGGTACCAAGAATGATCTCCACTCCTGCAAGGATATTCGGTCCGTAAGCATTTTTCTCAGCTGTTACGTCACCAAGGATTGCCGTAGTCGGATCAACCGACGAACCCTTGCAGCCATAGACCGCAATCAAAGCATCCGCTTGGGGGTAAAGTTGAACGTCATACGGCTTATCCGCCGAAATAATAATGCTTTTCTTACCGCAGGAGCTTGCGTATTGGCACAAGGCATTGGGCACTGCTGTCAACCAATGCGTATAGCCCATTCTCGCAGCGGAGCTGCACTCTGAAATAATTATGAGCGTATCAGCCGCTTCAAGCTTTTCCTGCAGAATAGGATCAAACGCTTGATCGGTCATAGAATCTGCGTTAAAGCGATAATAATCCACCAGAGCTCCATTCGGGATAAGCCCCTGCGCTTTTGCTCTGTTCCACGCCATGAGTGTGAGCGCACTCTCGTCCTCAAACGCAACCAGCATTAGCACACGAGAGCTTGAGGTGAGCTTGAGCGGTAACACCTCATTTTCATTTCGGATAAGGGTGACTGCTGCGGCTGCCATCTCTCTCTCGATTTCGCGATTTGCTTGGCATCCGACAGCTTCGGTTGCCCTTTCTATTGTAAAGGCAGCAGGATCATAGTCAAGTATACCGCTGTTTTTCTTAACGGTAAGAATTCTTCTGACTGCATCATCAATACGCGCCTGAGGGATCACTTCGCTGTTGACGGCATTCACAATTCCGTCAATCACAGCATTCAGAGTTGTCAGGTCATCCATACAGCTAAGTCGTGTTGGCATGCAGATCATATCTGCTCCCGCCTGAACGGAAATAATCGCCGCTTGGACAGCATCCCAATGATCGGTGATACCCGCCATATTCATTGCGTCGGTCACAACAATGCCCTCAAAGCCCATCGTTTGCTTCAAAAGACCGGTCAGAATATCATCGGACATCGTGGCAGGCAAGCTTTCAAGATTGCCTGTCTTTTGAGAGAGGACCTGATCGCTCTCAAGCTGCGGAAACAGGATATGCGCGGTCATAATCATCTCAATCCCTTGAGAGATCAGGATATCGAAGGGCTTGAGCTCATTATCTCTAAGCTCTGCTATTGATTTGTCAACGCTCGGCAGCCCGTAATGCGAGTCCTTTGCCGTATCCCCGTGACCCGGAAAGTGCTTAGCGGTGCCGATCACACCAAATTCTGACATACCTTCCACAATCGCAGAAGCAAGTGCACCCACCATATCGGGATCGTCTCCAAAGGAACGAAGCCCTATAACGGGATTATTCGCATTGCTGTTAACATCAACTACCGGTGCTAAATTTGAGTTGATGCCGAGTACGCTCAGCTCAGAGCCTATAATGCGTCCTGCTGCTTTTGCATACTTCGTACCGTGAGCAGCATAGGTTGCGCCAAGCGCCATGTTTCCGGGCAACGCAGTTCCCGTTCCAAGTCTGACAACGTTGCCCCCCTCCTGGTCCGCAGTCATGATCAGGGGAATCCCGTTGTTCTTGGTCGCAGCCTCTTGAAATGATTGTGTCAATTGCAGCGTCTGCTCGGTTTCCTTCAGATTGTTGGCAAACAAGATAACAGCTCCGAAATTGTACTCTTCGACAATGCCGTACACCTCGTCGTTCATACTTGTGAAATCTGCGGCATCCTCAGCGCTGCTTCCCCACTTTCTGAAATCCACCATCAGCATTTGCGTGACCTTATCACGAAGTGACATTGAAGAAAGCAGGCTTTCCACCGTATTTTCATCCGGTTGGGCATACGAATCAACTGATATTACGGGAAGCATATTCAATAGCATCACAAGCAGCATCAGCATCCCGATAAATTTGAGCTTCATTGAGTATCTCCTTGTTATTTGATCAACTTACGAGAACGCAGGATGGTTTTCCTGCGTTCTCGTAGTGTTTATTTTTTCATTGCTTTCACTTCTTTAACAGTGCAAACACTTTCTTAAAGTTCATGAAAACGACAATCAAAACGAGAATTACCGCAATTCCAATTACTACGATCATCACACCGGGATCAAGATCTTCCCTTACGTCCGTTACGGTGTCCGACGTATCGGAAGTGCTTTCGCTCTCGGTAGGATCTGCTTGGCTTTCAACAGTAGCAGAGTCGCTTTCAGCACCGGTTGTTTCACTCTCTGCAGCAGTAGTTTCAGTATCACTTTCTTCAAGGCTTTCATCCTCGGAAGCGTCAATCTTGCCATCTGTAAAGATAATATTGGGCGTTGCCTCTGCATATTCCTGACCAATGGTTCCGCCGAGCACATCAACGACGTAGTACTCCAGCGCCTCAACATCAAGCATGCCCTCATTTTGAATGATTTTTGCATTCTTCAGCATGGTCATGCCGCTGCCGTAATCGAGCAGGAAGTAATTCGATGCAGCCAAGGTATACGTATCCGTCAGATCAATCGGCACATACTGTTCGGTCTCTTTATCGAAAATTTCCATATTGTATACGCGGTATTCGCCGGATACGCTGACAAACTCTTCTTGCTCATTCACTACGACAGAAGTAGGAATGCTTGTATTTACCGAAAAGCGAACGCCTGCCAGGTGAGGAAAGCTTCCGTCCTCAGCGGGCCAGGACATGACAGCCATTTCCATCATATCCAGAAGGGTCTGACCACTGACCTCTGCCAAAACAACGCTATTATTGAAAGGCATTACGTTAAGCAAATGGTTGAATGTAACGTCACCGGCTAAAATATCCGAACGGATACCACCGCCGTTCATATAACCAATCTCTGCATTCAATGCGCTTCTCATCGCCTCTGCGCACAGATCGCCCAAATTGGTTTCGGTGTTACGCACCAATCTGTTGCCTTCTGCATCCTTGGTAATAAGATCGACCTCGGTAATAGCAACCTTGCGGTCACCCAACGCGGAATATTCCTCGCTGATCTGCTGAATATATGCGTCCACAACGGGATCTGTCAGCTGATAATCTGCGGTTTTGATCAGCTCGGTAGAAAACTCACCGTCAGAAATCGTGAGCTTACCAATGTTTTCAAATTTCGTGCCGGTAGAGCTGAGAAGAACCTCATTTCCTCCCTTGTCAACAAGCTTCATGCCTTCGATCACGCTGTGCGAATGCGCATCAAGCACTACGTCAAGTCCGTTTGTGTTTTCGATCAGATCCTCAATATCTTCCATATCTCCGTAAAGCTCATCCTCCGCGTATCCGATATGAGAAAGAGCGATTACATACTCTGCGCCGGCAGCCTTGGCAGAATCAATGTTTTTCTGCACGACTTCATAAAGCGTAGAGGGATTAAACGTATAGATAAAATTACCGTTCTCGTCCTTGAATTGTGCAGGCGAGGAAGAGGTTACCGTAGACGGAGTGGTAATACCGATATACGCGATATCGATATCACCGTACGAAACGATGGTGTAAGGCTCAAAGTAGGACGAATCCTCACCGATTTTCTGGAAATTGCAAGAAACAGGCTTGGTATTCATCATGCCAACCAATTCATTCAATCTATCAAGCTTGTAATCGAACTCATGATTACCCAGTGTTACTGCATCATACCCCACCAGGTTCATAATTTTAACGATGTACTCACCTCTGGAAACAACACCGAGGCTTTGTCCTTGAACATAGTCGCCACCGGAGACTACGCCAACGTGCTGATAAGTTTGCAGCAATTCATTTTTCATGGCGGCAATCTTTGTGTAACCGCTTATCTCACAATGTACGTCGTTTTCATAAAGAATCACAATATCATCGTTGCTCTGCGCAAAAGCAGAAAAAGGCACAATGCTGACAAGCAGCAATACGCAAACGATCATAGCAATAATTTTGTTTTTCATAGTAAAATCCTTTTCAAATAGTAAAATATTTATTGCGAAATTATCTTCCCTTTGGCATTTTGCGCAGGAATATTTTTCCCATTACGATCAAAATGATCATACTAATTGCGGATATCGCAATGATATACAGCAGAATATTCACGCTCAGAATATACGAGGATTCAAAGTGATCAACAATCCCGTCATAAATGCCCTGCGCGAACAAGTCCGGATGCTGCTGCAAAAAAGCCGCATCATTTTGATTACTAATAAACCCCATTTCCAACAATACAGCAGGCATGGTGGCATGCTTGAGCACGAACAAATCACCGCTTTGCTTCATGCCGCGACTCTTCAGGCCTGTAGCATCCAGCATGCCGTTTAACAGCCGTTTTCCAAAGGCATACGATTCATCACCCATCCGGGCAGTATGGACCTCAATGCCGTTGGCGGAGTCATCGGTAAACGAGTTGATGTGTAAGCTGATAAAATAATCCGCTTCAAATTGTGCAGCTCCATCCACACGCGCCTGCAGGCTGGAAT
This sequence comes from Clostridia bacterium, assembly GCA_017629395.1. Lineage (GTDB taxonomy): Bacteria > Bacillota > Clostridia > Oscillospirales > CAG-272 > SVQP01. Next base: position 10,653 of record JAGBXH010000012.1, read on the forward strand.
CACGGTCAGTACCCAGCACAGTGCTCTCCTCGGGACGTGACAGGCACACCTCAAAACGGCCGTCCTCTTTCAACAGCTCGGCAAGCATGCAACCGATCGAAAAAGTCAGATCCTGCTCATATAAGCCATTCCCTTGCGCGCCAAGATTATGATGCGGGGCGGGGTTATGCCCTTGATCGATGTAAATTCTTATGGGATCTGTTTCCAAATCCCTGCCATTAGCCGTCACGCCTTGGGATAAAATGACCGTTACCAAGGCTGCGCTCGCGCAAGCGATGACGGCTACTAATATACAAATCACAATTCGGTCGAGCAGTAGCAAGGTACGCAATCGACCGCTTCTTTTTTTCTCCGTTTTTATCTTTTTCACAAAATCGTCAATCCTTTAATAACTCACAATTTCAGCTTACGGAATCATAATATTACAGATGTTTTTTTCAGCAGCATAATACGTCGTAAGACTCAGATCAAGGCCTTGAAGCATTTCTGTATAGCTGTCGGAAAGCCGTTCATTGGTTTTGTCTTCTCCCGAAACGCTGAGAATAAGAGCCTTTCCTTTATAGCGTTTATCGAGTCGGAGCTCGCACGGCGTACCGCCCAGTCCTTGCTCGATCCAGTCAAGCATGACTCCTTCTGCCATAAGCCGCACTCTGGTCGCAGATTCCCGCGTGACTCTCATATCTAAGAGCGTATGGTATATTTCATCCGAAAGCATATCGATATTTTCACTTTCGAGCGTTCGAATATCGATGACGCGAATTCCAAATACCGAGCTGTTTCTGCTTTTTGAGTAGGCTACGTATGTTTTGAATATCCTGTCGTACAGCATTGACGAGCCGTGGGTTACCGCATTGAAGGTCATTTCAAGAATAACCGCTGCAGCGCACACCATGAGCAAAGCACCTATGAACACCCACAAAACGCTAAGTAATCCGGCGTATTCGGTATTGACATTCAAAAGGAAGGATACACCCAGCGGAATGCCGATCACCAGCGAGTAAACGACAACAGCTCTCGCAGCAGCTCTTAAGCGCGACACTCTTTTTCCGCCCTTTTGCAACAGCTTAAGACCCGTAAGTCTGTAACCAATCGTGCAATCGGAGAACACGAATGCATAAATTGCTCCCATTATAACAAATATCATCAAAAACACAGGGATACGGAGCAAGGGATATTTTTCTCCAAGCAGGACGCGGATAGGGGGAATGCAAAGCATCAGCGTAACAGATGCGGCAAACACCAACACGATATCGCAAAACGTTGCAGCTCCTCTTTGGAAAAAGGATGCTTCACTTCCCTGCGTGAGCTGATGATTGCCTTCCTCAATTTGAGGAAGCAAGCGAACACCCAGCGGAAATATCAGATATCCCACCATAGCGCCCAGCGTGTTTATGATCAGATCATCTACGTCAAAAACTCTGTATGGAGCCGGATAGATGAAAAACAATCCCGTAATCTGCGTTATCTCGCAAAGCAGCGAAAATAGAAATCCTGAGAGCACGGTTTTGCCAAATTTGAAGTCAAACAGAAACCTCATAAAGAACCCCAGAGGAACCGTCAAAAACAGATTCAGGATAATGACTGCTGACGCAACCGGAGACTTAAGTAAATTGGTTTCAAAAAAGCAATTGAACGGGACGAGCTGCACCTGCTCGCTAAGCGGAGGAATAACGTCGAAATACCCTTCGGAGGGCAGCGGAAGCATGGTCATAAAGTAGGCACATATCAAATACAGCACAAAGGTATACGTATACGTTTCTCTTCGGACGTTCACGCTTTTCAGCTTTGCATACTTGAATATCGTATGCGGAAGAATGATCGCAAGCGCCAGTAAGGGAGCAATCTGTAAGGTCATATAAATGGCTTTTATTGTTAATATCACGCAGCTTACCTCCTCATTATACCTGTAAGAGAGTATCGCAAAGCTTGTATCTTTCTTCTCCGACGATACTTGCGGAAATATCTAACGCGTGCAGTTCTTCGATAAACGCATTGAGGTATTTTTCACCCTTACCGCTTTGCATAAAGGTTAAGGAGAAATCCTCACCGACCGTCATCACCTCAACGATCAGCATATTTTCCGTATGCTTCTCGCCTATGTATGCATGCAGGTCTTGAACGTAAGCCTCCATGCCACACCAATCCGTTTTTCCAACGTAACTGATGCCAAAGGTTTTTCCCTCAATGCTGTGCTCAGCGTATTCCGCCATTGCGATCTGCTTATCTTTGAAGCTTGCGTGCTCGGGAAATGCATCGATCAGACGATTAACTGCAGCCCTGTCAGCCTCGGCTCCTCCCATCAAAATCACCTGTCCGCGCACAACTGTATTTTGTTTTTCAACGTTCCCGCTGCGCAGACGAGGAGATAAAGCTACGGGAATATAGCTGACAAGGCTGTGGTGACTCAGCGGTGCGCGGAGCGCGGCACGATATTGATGCTGCACGTGCGCAATGATGGGTTGGGAAATATGAGGATCAAGCTTATGAAGCGTCCGATACAGCAAAACTGACAAAAATGAGATGGGGCTTCCGTCGGAAGAGGTTGCCTTTGCCATCATTGCCCTTTGTGAAAAGCGCAAGTGATACGCATACAGCCCTTCTTTGTCAAAAGCATCCGGATCCAAGCCGTATGCCTGCTCGGGCTCTTTTGGAGAAATGGTCAAATCTCCCTGCTCGAACACACGTTGCGGAAATGGATACGCGTGCTCGCTACGGTCCACCGGACTGTCGGGCAATCGAATATCATCGGTACGAATACCGTCTGAACCGTATCGTTGCGTCACGTATTGAAGCAACAAGGTTTTGAGAAATGGAAATACTCCCATACCATCCGTCAGATAGTGGCTGCCATCCAAAAAGATGGTGTTATCCTTGCACCCAAACGAGATAAGATGACCGTTGCTTTGTTCACTTCCCAAAGTGACCGTGTGGTCATCCGGAAAAACAAAGACAGGTCGAGGATTATAGCGCAAAATCAAATCGTCACCATCTCGCTTTGGACAGACGCTAAAATAAGGATAACGCGCAATCGCCCTCGCAACTGATTTTGATAGCAGCTCATGATCAACACAGTCTTTCATGCGCACTGCCAGTCTGAAGGTGCTGTAAAAATTCTCATTTGCACCGTAAAGTAAAGGATTAGGTTTAAATATCATATTCTCTTTTTGCGATCGGATTCATAAATAAACAATGCGATAATACAAGGTATCTACTCTCCAAGTAACTCCTTTATCAATTGACAATCAGAAATTTTTGCACTTTTTAGCAAGCACAGACGTGCAATCACATATTTTCCTTAGCTACAGACAGCATCAGTTTAATGCGATTTAATTGATTGACCTCACTAGCACCCGAATCGTAATCAACGGCTACAACGTTTGACTGCGCATACATTTCACGCAGCTTTTTGATGACGCCCTTACCAACTACGTGATTGGGCAAGCATGCAAAAGGCTGAATACAAACAATATTCGGTGTGCCGTGTGTGATCAGCTCTACCATTTCTCCTGCAAGGAACCAACCCTCGCCATACTGATTGCCTGTGGAAAGCAGCGGCTGCGTTAATGCTTCAATTTCTGAAATCGAGATTGGTGCATCAAAGCGTTTGCTGTTGCGCAATGCGTCTACGGCGGGCTTTCTTAACAAGGCAATTGCCTTGATTGCAAGCATTGAACCGGCGTATCCCTTAAACGAGGTCTTATAATTTTCGCGTCTGAACTTATTGTTATAAAAGCTGTAATTAAAGAAATCAATCAGATCCGGAACAACCGCTTGAGCGCCTTCCCTTTCAAGAAGATCTACGATGTGGTTATTCGCCAAAGGCATATATTTTACAAGGATCTCTCCCACTACCCCAACCTTGGGCTTTTTCAAGCTCTCGTCAATCGGGAACTCGTCGAATTCCTTTACGATTTGCTTGCATACCGCTTTATAGCGCAGCTTGCTTTTGGGATTGGTGAGTGAATCAATACATATTGCGCGCAGTCTTGCGTGAAGGTCGTTTGCAGAGCCGCAAGTCAGCTCGTATGGACGCACCCTGTAAAGACACCGCATAAGCAGATCTCCGTAAACGACCGCATGGACAGCGTCGATAAGCAGCTTAGGAGAGATCTTAAAGCCCTCGTTTGTCTCCATACCGTTTGCATTCAACGAAATGACCGGTATGTGAGAATATCCTACCTTATCCAGCGCGCGCCTGATAAACGCCACGTAGTTGCTGGCACGACAGCAGCCACCCGTCTGCGACATAATAATCGCCATGCGATCCGTGTCGTACTTTCCGGATAAAACAGCATCCATGATCTGTCCGACTGCCGTGATAGAGGGGTAACACGCATCGTTATTGACAAACTTCAATCCAACGTCAATGGTATCGCGATTGTCGTTATCCAGTACCACGATATTATAACCATGCTTAGCAAAAACAGGCTCCAATAATTCAAAATGGATAGGAGACATTTGCGGAGCAATAATGGTATATCGCTGCTCCTGCATTTGCTTGGTGTACGCATTTTTTGGATACGGTTCAATATGTGGATGGGCTTTGATGTCCTGCTCGTCACGAATTTTCATGGCAGAAAGCAAGCTTCTGATTCGTATTCTGACCGCGCCCAGATTATTCACCTCATCAATTTTGAGCAGCGTATACAGCTTGTTGCTCTTTTCAAGGATCTCCCCTACCTGATCGGTCGTGACAGCATCCAGACCGCATCCGAAGGAGTTGAGCTGTATCAGCTCCAGATCATCGTGATGGCAAACAAACTCAGCAGCATTATACAGCCTTGAATGATACACCCATTGGTCAACAACACGAATTGGTCTTACGGGCGACGGATTCAAGGGCAGGCTATCCTCCGTAAACACGTACAAGCCATAAGAGGAGATCAGCTCCGGGATACCGTGGTTGATCTCGGGGTCAATATGATAAGGACGTCCTGCAAGCACAATTCCCTTCGCGCCTGACGCCTTCATTTGTGCGATCAAACGCGCACCCTCACGACGGATATCTTCTTTTGCGGCAAGCTGCTCAGCCCAAGCAGCCTTTACGGCAGCCCTTACCTCATTTGCAGGAATATCCCACTCCGTTGCGCAAACCTCAACCAGCTTATGCAATACGGATTGCTCGTTGCTAAATGCCATAAACGGCTGAATATATCGCACGTTTTCCGTCGTTATGGACTCCATATTGTTTTTAATGTTTTCCGCATACGACACGACGATCGGACAATTATAGTGATTCTGTGCATTATCAGTTTCCTGATGCTCAAAAAAGATGCAGGGATGGAAAATGGTCTTGATTCCTTGCGCAATCAACCACTCCACGTGGCCGTGCGACAGCTTAGCAGGATAGCATTCGGATTCTGACGGAATGGATTCCATGCCAAGCTCGTAGATTTTTCGTCCCGACCAAGGAGATATGATAACACGGAACCCTAACTTTCTAAAGAACGTTGCCCAAAAAGGATAGTTTTCATATACGTTCAATACTCTCGGAATTCCGATCACACCCCTGGGTGCCTCTGTCTCTTCCAATGGCTCATAGTCAAACATGCGCGATTTCTTATAATTCACCATGTTGGGCGAATTCTTATTTGTCGCAGCATCCCCGATTCCTTTCTCACAGCGGTTACCTGTAATATGGGTTTGCCCGTTGGAGAAGCGGTTGAACGTAAGCATACAATTGTTGGAGCATCCGGCGCATCTGCGACCGGTCGTGGTGTAAGTAAGCGAATTGATTTCGTCAAGCGAAAGCATTCCGGTCTGCTCACCGCGATAGTTTCGTTTCGCAATCAGAGCCGCACCGAAAGCACCCATAAGCCCTGCAACATCAGGGCAGGTTGCCTCAGTGCCTGCTATTTTTTCAAAGGCACGCAAAACCGCCTTATTATGGAAGGTTCCGCCCTGTACTACTATATGCTCACCAAGCTCCTTTGCATCTGCAAGCTTAATGACCTTATAAAGCGCATTTTTGATAACCGAATAAGCAAGACCTGCGGAAATGTCCGAAACGGTTGCCCCTTCCTTTTGTGCCTGCTTGACGTTAGAGTTCATAAACACCGTACATCTTGTACCAAGATCCACGGGAGACTGTGCAAACAATGCC
>JAGBXH010000098.1 GCA_017629395.1 Clostridia bacterium
CCTTGCTCAAAAAGAACGGAGAAAATTATCTCAATGTAAAGAAAAAGGAAGTTACTTACGCAAAGTAGCTTCCTTTTTTGTTTTATACTGCGGGAGCAAGCCCCCGCCCTACGGCTGTTTTGATATTATGTGAGAAAATCGTTTCCGTTCTTTTTTGACGGAGTAGCCGCAAAAAAGAACCAAAAAACGGCGATAAAGAGTTTCGCCTCTGCGGAGGCGACCAAGGGCTCTGCCCTTGGAGCCCGCAAACTTTTGAAAAAGTTTGATCAAAACTTTTCATGAGTTGTCGTCCGCGTGGTGTTTACGCGTTGACCTCTCTGCCCGTGATCTTATCTGCGACAAAGATGCCCATTGCGCCGCTCTGCGACAGACCTCTGGTAATACCACTACCGTCACCGATCAGGTACACGCCGTCCATGATCTCGAAATTCTCGTTGTGCTTGGGCTTGATGGAATAATACTTATTCTCACAGCCGTACAGCAGCGTGTCGTCGTTCGCGCAGCCGGGCGCAACCTTATCCAGCGCGTAAATGGTCTCGATAATGTTGGTCAGCGCACGGTAAGGCAGCACAACGCTGAGGTCGCCGGGGAATGCCTGCAGGGTAGGTCTGACCGTGCTCTGCGACAATCTGTGTGCGTTGGTTCTTCTGCCTCTGATCAAATCCCCGAATCTCTGCACCATGATGTTGCCTTCTGCTGCAAAGTTGGTGTTTCTTGCAATGTTCTCGGCATACTCGGTGGGCTTTTGGAAATCGCCGTCGAAGTGAATGGACGACAAAATTGCAAAGTTGCAGTTCTCCGTCTTCTTCTCGGGCTGCGCAAACGAGTGACCGTTCGCGGTGATCACACCGTGGTTGTTCTCTGCCGATACAAGTCCACCCTGGTTAAAGCAGAACATTCTGGTTCTGTCCTCGAACGTCTTGGTGCGGTACAAAATCTTGGGCTCATAGATCTGCGACGAGAATTCGCGCCAGATGATATCCTTCATCTCCACGCGCACGCCGATATCGACCGAGTTGGCATCCATGCGAATATCAAACTTCTTGCAGGTGCGGATGACGAAATCCGATCCGCTTCTACCCGTGGAAATCACGATCTTGGAGGTCTGCAGACTCTCCGCATCGCGGTTTCCTCTTCTATGTGAAACGGCATAGCAGCCGTCCATTTTTTCAATCTCAAGTACCTCTGTCAGATCTCTCATCTCAACGCCTTTCTCTTCCAAGGCATCGATCAGGCTCTGCATGGTGTCAAAATTCTTATCCGTACCCAGGTGGCGTACGTTCATATCCAACAGTCGCAGATTGTTCTGCAGGCACTTGAGCTTGAGCTCCTCGTTGGAGTGGTACATGGGCGGATAATCATCGGCAAACTGCTCAAGGATGCTGTCTACCTGGTTGATATAGTACATGGCAAGGTCTTCGCCCAGCTCTTCACCCATGGTGCCGCCGTAAGCTGTACCAAGGTTGAATTTGCCGTCCGAAAATGCGCCTGCACCTGCATATCCGCTGGTAATGCTGCACACCTTGCAGTGGATACACTTCTGGTTTTTGCCTGCGGGGCAATGACGCTTTGCAAGCGACAATCCCTTTTCAAGAATGACGATCTTCAGCTCAGGGTTATTGACTATGGCGCGGTAAGCAGCCATCAAGCCACCGATACCGCCACCGATAATGGCTATATCATACATTGTCTTATTCTCCAAATTCAAAATTGCTTTTTCCCGAAAATACGGGGCGGTAATTGACCGCCCCGTTTGTTTTTTGATAAATCCTGAATTAGTCCTTAATCAGGGTGATGATCGCCATCTCTGCTGCGTCACCGCGGCGAGGGCCGGTCTTCAGAATTCTGGTGTAACCACCGTTACGATCTGCATACGCAGGAGCGATTTCGCTGAACAGCTTGGTTACAACGTCCTCCTTGGTAATGTATGCCAGAGC
>JAGBXH010000099.1 GCA_017629395.1 Clostridia bacterium
CCTGCAGATCACTATAAGCTGCACAATCCCAGCTTTGAGCTGCGAGACACCTACTGGTACGATATGCGCTACAAGCAGGATTTTGCAAACCACTCCAAGGATAACAGCTTTTATGATAACTCTACGCCCGTTGCTGATATTGGCGGCGGTGTGGGCTATGCGGGCAGATTTGTGCATACCTTCAGCCTGCTGACGGGCGGCACAACGCATACGGGCAACGTGCAGCCCTGCCTGACCGACGAGGAGGTCTATCAGACCGTGCTTGCCAACGTGCGCGCATGGCTGGATGCCAATCCCGAGGCAACCATCATTTCGGTTTCGCAAAACGACTCTGACCCCGGCAAGGGCGGCTGCAATTGCGCAAGCTGCAAGGCGATCAATGATCGCGAGGGCTCGGAAATGGGCTCGCTTCTGACCTTTGTCAACCGCATTGCAAACGATATCAAGGAGGATTACCCCGGTGTGTACGTCGATACGCTGGCGTACCGCTATACAAGAAAGCCTCCCAAGACCGTGCGCCCTGCAGAGAACGTCATCATTCGTTTGTGCTCCATTGAGTGCTGCTTTACGCACACCTTGGACGATGCGACCTGCAGCAGAAACAAGGAGTTTTGCAAGGATATCGAGGCGTGGAGCGCGATTTGCGATAAGCTTTATATCTGGGATTACACCTACAATGCAGAGACCTACTTTACCTTCTTCCCCAATTTTGACGTGCTGCATGCCAACGTGCAGTTCTATAAGGCGCATAACGTCAAGGGCGTGTTCCTGGAGGGACAGCAGGTATCCGTTTCGGGTGAATTTGCCGAGCTGCGCTCCTATTTGCTTGCCAAGCTTTTGTGGGATCCCGATATGACCGAAGAGCAATACTACGCTTACATGGATGAGTTTATGCAGTATTATTACGGTCCCGGCTGGACGCATATCAAGTCCTATATGGAGCAGCTGACCGCACACGCCATCAAGCACAATCCGCACGTGGGGATTTTTGATAAGGGCGAGAAGATGCTTCCGTTCAAAAACGACGACGGCAAGAAGGATACCCGTTTTGCACGCGGATTTTTGGATACGTGGGCGCAGGCGTATGCCGAGGCGCAGACCGATGCGCAAAGAGATCACGTGGAGAAATCCTCGATCCAGATCTATTACTATTGCAGTCTGAGCGGCGGCACGTCACAGCGCAAGGAATATTTGAAGAAGGTGTACGAGCTTTGTGAGAAGTACGGCATTGAGTATTACAAGTACGTCGTGCCCATGCCCGATCCCTCGCAGGCGGATAACCTGAACAGTCTGATTTAACTTTGAAAGGAATTTTCTATGGCATTTGATGCTGGTATGCTCGCCTGCACGCTGCATGAGATCTGCAGCGTGGGGCAGGGGGGCAGAATTGAGAGGGTGCTGCAGCCTGAGCGTGATGAGATCGTGCTGCAAATGCGCACCACGCTGGGCGGTAAGCGTCTTTTGATCAACGCGGGCTCCAATAATCCGCGTATCGGCTTTACCGAGCTGCAAAAGGAAAATCCGCAGCAGCCGCCCATGTTTTGCATGCTGCTTCGCAAGCATTTGTCGGGCGCAAAGCTGTGTGCCGCAAGGCAGTTGGGCTTTGAGCGCGCGTGCGAGCTGGAATTTGAAACGCGTGACGAAATGGGCTTTAGCTGCACGCGCTATCTGATCGCGGAGGTCATGGGCAAGTACAGTAATCTGATCTTTACCGATGGGGATCGCAAGATCATGGCGGTGCTCAAGACCATTGATTTCACCACCTCAAGCAAAAGACAGGTGCTGCCGGGCATGACGTACGAGCTGCCGCCCGCGCAGGATAAAGAGGACCCGACCGCGGAAACGGCAGAGGGCTTTGCGCAGGCGTATGCGGGAGCTGATCCCGAGCAGCGCACCGACCGCTGGATCTTGGAGAGATATATGGGTATTTCTGCTGCGGTCGCAAGGGAGATGGCGTACCGTGCCACGCGCCATACCGATACACCCGTGAAATATTGCACCGGGGCAGAGCTTTGGGGCGCATTTGACGCGATCATGAGCGCTGTCCGCAACGGTGTGTATGCACCCACCATGGTGACCGACGGCACAAAGCCCGTGGAATATGCCTTCGTGCCCTTGACGCAGTACGGTGCGGACATGCCACAGCGCGCGTACGAGAGTGCAGGGCAGCTGCTCGATGATTTTTTCGCCTCGCGCGATAAGGAAAGCCGCATCAGACAGCGCGCGTCCGACGTGCTTTCTCTTCTGACGCACGGCGAGAGCCGTATTACCAAGAAATTGGAGGCGCAAAGGGGAGAGCTTGCCGAGTGCGAGCAGGCGGAAACGTATAAAAAGTACGGAGACTTGATCATGGGCAACCTCTATTGCATTGAAAAGGGGGCAAAGCGTGCAGAGCTGGTGGACTACGAGGATTGGAATGAGGACGAGGGAACGTACGGCTCTTGCATCGTCGAGCTGGACGAGCGATTGACTCCCGTAGCCAACGGGCAGAAATATTATAAAAAATACACCAAGCTGCGTAACGCCAAGGTGGAGTTGACCAAGCAGATCGAGCTTGGCGAGAATGAGCTGGCGTATTTGTATACCGTGTTTGACGCGCTGACCAGAGCAGAGACGCAGGCAGACCTTGACGAGATCCGCGAGGAGCTTTACCGCTTTGGCTATGCCTCGCGCATGAAGGGGTACGCCGCGCCCAAGAAAAATAAGAATCCCGTGGTCATGCAGTTTGCGACTACAAACGGATACCGCGTGCTGTGCGGCAAGAACAACGTGCAAAACGAGTATATCACGCACAAGGTGGCGGATCGCAACGACTGGTGGTTCCACGTTAAGGGCATGCCCGGCTCGCACGTGGTCATGCTGTGTGACGGGGAAGAGCCGCCCGCAGAGGATTTTACCGATGCAGCCGAGATCGCGGCGTATTATTCCAAAGCACAGGGCGAGCATATCGCGGTGGACTATATTCAGGTGCGCCACGTCAAAAAGCCGCCCGCGGCAAAGCCCGGTCTGGTGATCTATCACACCAATTGGACAGCGTACGTCACGCCCGATGAGGATAAGATCAAGAGAATGCGAAACAAATAAAAAGAGAGCGAAACGTAAAAACCGTTTCGCTCTTGCTTTTTTACTTCAGGGGATTGACGAAAACTGCCTTTTCGATGATGACGTTGTCGTAGGGCTTGTCATTTCCGTCGGTATCGACTGCTGCGATCTTATCTACAACGTCCATACCTGCCAGCACGTAGCCGAATGCTGCGTAGCCGTCGTCAAGATGGGAGGAATCTGCGTCGCAGATAAAGAACTGATTCGATCCGCTGTTGGGGTCGTTGGTTCTTGCCATGGAAAGAACGCCGCGCACGTGCTTTAAGTTGTTGGTGAAACCGTTTTGGGTGAACTCACCGATGATCGCGCTTGTGTCATGTCTCTTGCCCGTGCCGTCGATGCCGCCGCCCTGGATCATGAAGTCCTGAATGACGCGGTGGAAGATCTTGCCCGAATAGTGTCCTTCCTTGACCAGGTTCTGGAAGTTCTTGACCGATTTGGGTGCTACGTCGGGACGCAGACGAAGAACGATGTCGCCGTAGTCCTTGACCGTGATCTTAACGTATTCGGTCACCTTGTCAGTTTCGGCAAAATCCTCTGTCTTGCAGGAGTTGATCTCGCTCTTGATCTCTGCCATGTCAATTTCTGCAGGCTTGGGAGAAAACGCGCCGGTTGCCACCATAATGGCGATCACAATAGCTGCAACTACTGCCAGGCAAAGCCCAACGGTAACCAAAGTAATGATCAGATTGGTGTTGTCCTTTTGGGGCTGCACGGCTGCGCGTGCGGCATACCCCTTGTTGCTGTATTTTTTGCTCATGAATGCATACCTCGTTTCTTTTGTACCATAGTATTGTAACAGAAAGGGTGCACGCTGTCAAGAGTATGCACACGGAATTTGCATTTTGTACATATATACAAGGGGGAATGCGTATGAAAAAAACGGATATTCACACGTGGGCTTCGCGCCTTATCGTGGTTGTGTGCGTATTGGGGCTGGCGTTCGTGTTTGGAAAATACGGCGTGCCCGTTTTCATGCCGTTTTTGCTTGCAGGGCTGATCGTGACGTTCGTGCGCCCGTGGGGCAAGCGGCTGTCTGCCGTCATAGCGGTCAAGCAAGGGGTGTGCTGCGTGTTTTTGCTGCTGCTTTTACTGGGAGCGCTGGGAGGCGCTGCATATTTTGGCGGCTATTATTTGTGGCGCGAGGCGTCGTCGTTTTACGCGTGGCTATCGGAAAATGCAAATTCGGTCATGGACGCTTTGACGGGCTTGTTTGCCACCAAGGGGCAGGGCGGGGGATTGCCTGATTTCTTGCAGCGGTTTTTACAGCTACCCCTGATCGCGGACTTTTTCGGGGGACTTGACGCCTTGGTGCAAAAGCTGGCGGGTGCGCTTTTGGAGCGGCTGGGGGAGGCGTTGACGGGGGCAGCGATCGGCATGGCGGCATCCCTGCCGTCCTCGGTGCTTGGGGTGCTGGTGTTTTTGCTTTCCTGCTTTTATCTTGCGCTCGATGGGGAACGGCTGTATCAGGGTATGCTCTCCTTTTTTGCACCGGACAATGCCGCGCGCGTGCGCGAGGTGTGCGATACCACGGCAAACGCCCTGCGCGCCTATCTGCGTGCGTATGGGGTGTTGTTTGCGCTGACCATGGTACAGCTGCTGATCGGCTTTTTGCTCATCGGGGTGCGGTATGCCTTTTTGGTGGCATTTATCATCTCGCTGCTGGATCTGTTGCCCGCGCTGGGAGCTGTGGTTGTGCTTGCACCCTGGAGTGCCTTGGCATTTGCCTCGGGCGAGGTGCGCGTAGGCGCGGGGCTGCTGATATTGGCGGGGGTGGTCACGCTGATGCGTCAGATCGCAGAGCCCAAGATCGTGGGCAAGAGCCTTGGGCTGCATCCGCTTGTTGCCTTGTTTGCCATGTACGCAGGACTTGAGCTGTTCGGTGCGGCGGGGCTTGTGCTCGGACCGTGCGCGTGTATTGTTGTTCGCAGCGTATTGCTGCGAACAAACGAGGTGGCGGCAAGCCGCCAATGATGTTGCCTTCGGCAAACGAGGTTCGCCTGCGGCGAAACGGATTTGATCAAAGCGAAAGAAAGGACGGGAAAGTTTCCCGCCCTTTTCCGTTTGCGCCAACGGCGCAACATCGTTTGTCGCAGACAACAAAATAAATGACCGCGCAGGGCAAAGCCATACGCGGTCATTTATTTGTGCTTTTGCGGTGGGTTATTCCGCTAAAGCTTGGATTACAGATTGTTGAGCGCCTTGGTGAACTGGCTCTTCTTGTGAGCTGCAGCATTCTTGTGAATGATGCCCTTGGAAGCTGCTACGTCGATCTTCTTAACAGCTGCCTTGTAGGTAGCCTGTGCCAGCTCAGTGTTACCGGATGCAAGAGCAGCCTCGTACTTCTTGATCTCGGTCTTGAGTGCAGAGCGGAATGCCTTGTTCTTCAGAGTCTTGGTCTCGATAACCTTTACTCTCTTCTTTGCAGACTTAATGTTCGGCAAGTTCGTATACCTCCATATAAAATTTCAAATATGTGGTGCTCCGTGCTCTCGTGCCTGAGAGGGTGCACTCGCAAGGTACCCCATATACTCCAATATCATACCACAAACTTTTCTAAAATGCAATAGGTTTTGCAAAATTATTTTGCTAAAAATTTTAACAGAATTTTCGCTTCCTTTTGTGCACTTTCTGCGCAAAAGTGACGATATATCTATATATAAGAAAAATTTTGAAAAAAATATCGAAAAACACTTGACAAAGGGAAAAAACCTTGCTATAATATTAAACTGCATTATAATCGCTTGCAGTATGGGGTTTTACTGTCAATGCGACAAAATATACAGTTATTTTTGGCGCAATTTATGCAAAAAAGATAACAAAAAAGACGTGGAAGCCCGAAAGGGCTGCCAACTACTTTGAATGGAGTGAAAATTACATGGTCAATTTGAAAGATCAAAAGCTCGGAACAAACGTAAGAAAATCTTTCTCGCGTAACACCCGCTTCAATCTCGAGCTCCCCAATCTGGTCGAAGTTCAGACCAAGTCGTTCCAGTGGTTCTTGGACGAGGGTCTGATGGAGGTACTGCGTGACGTATCCCCCATCACCGACTACTCCGGCAACCTTTCCATTGAGTTCGTTTCCTTCTCGCTGGATTCCAAGCCCAAGTATCCCGTAGAAGAGTGCAAGGAGCGTGACGTGAACTACGCCGCACCCCTCAAGGTCAACGTTCGTTTGACCAATAAGCAGACGGGCGAGGTCAAGCAGACCGACATCTATATGGGCGACTTCCCCTTGATGACCGAAACCGGTACGTTCGTCATCAACGGTGCAGAGCGCGTAATCGTTTCTCAGATTATCCGTTCTCCCGGTATGTACTACTCCTTTGATATTGATAAGACCGGTAAGCGCACCTACGCTGCTACCGTTATTCCTTACCGTGGCGCATGGCTGGAGTATGAGACCGATGCCAACGGCGTCATGTACGTCAGAATCGATAAGAACCGTAAGGTTCCTCTGACGATGTTCATCCGTGCTCTGGGTGTGGAATCCAGAGAGGAGATTTACGCGCTGTTCGGTGAAGACGAAAGACTTGCTGCAACCTTTGAAAAGGATGAGAGCGAGGATCTGGCTGTCCGCAACCACACCACTCCTTACGTGGAAGCACTCAAGGAGATCTACAAGAAGCTGCGTCCCGGCGAGCCCCCGCTGGTTGAATCTGCTCAGCAGCTGATCAATAACTACTTCTTCGATCCCAGAAGATACGATATCGCACCCGTAGGTCGCTATAAGTATAATAAGAAGGTAGCTCTGCACTCCAGACTCAAGAACCGCAAGCTGGCTGCTGACCTTGTCAGCCCCCTGACCGGTGAGGTTCTGTTTGAAAAGGGCAGCGTGCTGACCCGCGACATGGCAATCGAGGCGGAGAACGCAGGTGTGAACGAGGCTTGGATCGAGTTGGACAACGGCAAGGCCATCAAGATCCTGTCCAACAACACCATCGAGCCCAAGTACATCCTGGGCTATGACCTTGAGGATTGCGGCATTACCGGCAAGGTAAGCATTCCCGTGCTTTGCGAGATCGCTGACGCTTGCGGCGGTGACGTAGACGCGATCAAGGAAGCAGCAAAGGAAAGAATCGGTGAGCTTGCACCCAAGCACATCACCAAGGACGATATCTTTGCTTCCATTAACTATATTCTCACCCTGGCAAACGACGTTGGTACCGTGGACGATATCGACCACCTGGGCAACCGTCGTATCCGTTCCGTCGGTGAGCAGCTGCAGAACCAGCTGCGTATCGGCTTCTCCAGAATGGATAAGATCATCAAGGAGAGAATGACCACGCAGGATAACGAAAAGCTGACTCCTCAGGCGCTGATCAATATCCGTCCCGTGGCAACCGTCATCCGTGAGTTCTTCGGCTCTTCTCAGCTCTCTCAGTTCATGGACCAGAATAACCCCCTGGCTGAGCTGACCCACAAGCGCCGTCTGTCTGCTCTCGGTCCCGGCGGTCTTTCCCGTGACCGTGCATCCTTCGACGTCCGTGACGTACACTACACCCACTACGGTCGTATGTGCCCCATCGAGACCCCCGAAGGTCCTAACATCGGTCTGATCTCCTATCTGACCACCTACGCTCGCATCAGCAACTACGGCTTTATCGAAGCACCTTACCGCAAGGTTGTACACCTGCAAAAGGAAGACGGCACCATGGAGCACATCGTCACCGACGAGGTGGAGTACATGACCGCTGACGTTGAGGATAACTACATCATCGCGCAGGCAAACGAGCCGCTGGATGAGAGCAACCACTTTGTAAACAAGAAGGTCACCGCGCGTGACAAGACTGAGATTTTGGAGATCGACGTTTCCAAGATCGACTATATGGACGTTTCTCCTAAGATGGTGGTATCCGTTGCAACTGCAATGATCCCCTTCCTTGAGAACGACGACAACTCCCGTGCACTCATGGGCTCTAACATGCAGAAGCAGGCGGTTCCGTTGATGGTGACCGACAGCCCCATCGTTGGTACGGGTATGGAGTACAAGGCAGCTGTTGACTCCGGCGTTGTGATCGTGGCTAAGAACTCCGGCCGCGTTGAGCACGTTGAGGCTGATAAGATCACCATTGTGACCGACACCGGCATCAAGGACATTTACACGCTGTCCAAGTTCAAGCGTACCAACCAGGGTACCTGCTTTAACCAGAGACCTCTGGTCAACAAGGATCAGTACGTAGAGGCAGGTCAGGTTATCGCTGACGGCCCTGCAACCAGCAACGGCGAGATCTCGCTGGGTAAGAATGCGCTCATCGGCTTTATGACCTGGGAAGGTTATAACTACGAGGACGCAGTCCTGCTCAACGAAAGACTGGTACGTGATGACGTTTACACCTCCCTGCATATTGAGGAATACTCCCACGAGGCAAGAGATACTAAGCTCGGCCCGGAGGAGATCACCCGCGAGATCCCCAACGTCGGTGACGACGCACTCAAGGATCTGAACGCCGAGGGTATCGTAAAGAAGGGTACCGAGGTCAGAGCAGGTGACATTCTGGTCGGTAAGATCACGCCTAAGGGCGAGACTGAGCTGACCGCAGAAGAGCGACTGCTGCGCGCTATTTTCGGTGAGAAGGCAAGAGAAGTCAGAGATACCTCTCTGCGTCTGCCTCACGGTGAGAGCGGCGTAGTCGTGGACGTTCGCGTCTTCTCTCACGAGCAGGGCGACGAGCTTCCCGCAGGCGTAAACAAGGTCGTTAAGGTATATATTGCACAGAAGAGAAAGATCTCTGTGGGTGACAAGATGGCAGGTAGACACGGTAACAAGGGTGTCGTATCCCGCATTCTGCCCCCCGAGGATATGCCCTTCCTGCCCGACGGTACTCCTCTGGATATCGTGCTCAACCCTCTGGGCGTGCCTTCCCGTATGAACATCGGTCAGGTGCTTGAGGTACACTTGGGCATTGCATCCAGAAAGCTTGGCTGGAAGATCATGACCCCCGTATTTGACGGTGCTAACGAGCGCGACATTAGCGAGTGCCTGCGTATGGCAGGACTTTCCCGTGACCTGTTCGCAGGCGAGAACCCCGAGGGCAAGGAGCTCTTTGAGGAGATCGTCAACGAGGACGGCACCAAGGATTACAGATTGCTGACTCCCGAGGAGAGAAGCGATCCCGAATATATTGAACAGATGCGCCTTGCAAGAAGACTCAAGCTGTTCGACGGTAAGACGGTTCTGTACGACGGTAGAACCGGCGAGCCCTTTGACAACCCCGTAACCGTAGGTATCATGTACTACCTCAAGCTGCACCACCTGGTTGACGATAAGATCCACGCACGTTCCAACGGTCCTTACTCGCTGGTTACTCAGCAGCCCTTGGGCGGTAAGGCTCAGTTCGGCGGTCAGAGATTTGGTGAGATGGAGGTATGGGCACTGGAGGCATACGGTGCTGCATACACCCTGCAGGAGATCCTGACTGTCAAGTCGGACGATATCGCAGGTCGCCGCAAGGCTTACGAAGCTATCATCAAGGGTCAGAACATTCCCACTCCGGGCGTTCCCGAATCCTTCAAGGTGCTTGTTAAGGAGCTGCAGGCTCTGGCTCTGGATATCCGCGTGCTTGACCAGAACGGTGAGGAGATCCAGCTTTCCACCCTGTGCCAGGATGATGAAGGACCCGCATTCACCAACAAGGTGGATCGCGAGGCGATCCAGGAGGCACTGGGCGACGATAAGCTGCAGATGGATGAGCTGCGTGACGCGTTTACTCTTGAGGACGAGGATGGCGAAGCCATTGAGGACGAAGAGGAATACTTCGACGGATTTGAGTCCGAGAGCGAAGATTACTACGACGGGGAAGACGAGTAATTCCCTATATATAAATTATTGTATTAGTTAGGAGAACAGCTGTGGAGCATAATGAATTTTCTTCGATCAAGATTGGTCTGGCATCTCCGGAAATGATCAGAGAGTGGTCTTACGGCGAGGTTAACAAGCCCGAGACTATCAACTACAGAACTCTCAAGGCGGAAATCGGCGGTCTGTTCTGCGAGCGTATCTTTGGTCCTACCAAGGATGGCGCTTGTATGTGCGGCAAATATAAGAATTCTCACAGCAAGGAGATCATCCGCTGCGAGAAGTGCGGTGTAGACGTTACTACTAAGAAGGTAAGACGTGAGAGAATGGGTCACATCGAGCTGGCAGCTCCCGTTTCCCATATCTGGTATTTCAAGGCGATCCCCTCGCGTATGGCGCTGGTGCTGGATATTTCCCCCAAGCAGCTGGAGCAGGTGCTGTATTTCGCTGAGAACGTCGTGCTTGATCCCGGCAGCACGCCCCTGGAAAAGGGTATGGTGCTTTCCGAGAAGGCATACCTGGACAACCGCGAAATGTACGGCAACGACTTCCGCGTCGGTATGGGCGCTGAGGCAGTTAAGGAGCTTTTGCAGGGCGTTGACGTGGAGGCACTCTCCGCACAGCTCAAGCAGGAGCTGCTGACCGCTTCCGGACAGAAGAAAACGAGAATCATCAAGAGACTGGAGGTTGTGGAGGCATTCCGCAAGTCCGGTAACAAGCTGGAGTGGATGGTGCTGGACGCAGTTCCCGTCATTCCTCCCGATATCCGACCCATGGTACAGTTGGACGGCGGCAGATTTGCTTCCTCCGACCTCAACGAGCTCTATCGTCGCGTCATCAGCCGTAACAACCGTCTGAAGAAGCTCATGGAGATCCGTACCCCCGAGATCGTGATTCGTAACGAAAAGAGAATGCTGCAGGAGGCAGTAGACGCGCTGATCGACAACGGCAGACGCGGCAAGCCCGTAACGGGTCCCTCCAACAGAGCGCTTAAGTCGCTCTCCGAAATGCTTCGTGGTAAGCAAGGCCGCTTCCGTCAGAATCTGCTGGGTAAGCGCGTTGACTACTCCGGACGTTCGGTTATCGTCGTAGGTCCTACCCTGAAGATCTACCAGTGCGGTCTGCCCAGAGAAATGGCGCTTGAGCTGTTCAAGCCCTTCGTGGTCAAGAGACTGGTTGAGATGGGCAAGGCTACCAACGTCAAGGACGCTCAGAAGAAGATCGAAAGAATTTTCCCTGAGGTCTGGGACGCACTGGAAAACGTCATCAAGGAGCATCCCGTTCTGCTTAACCGTGCACCTACCTTGCACCGTCTGTCCATTCAGGCGTTCGAGCCCGTGCTGGTGGAGGGCAGAGCCATCAAGCTGCACCCGCTGGTATGTACCGCGTTTAACGCAGACTTTGACGGTGACCAGATGCCTGTACACGTTCCGCTGTCCGCAGAGGCGCAGGCAGAGGCACGCTTCCTGATGCTTTCCGCAAACAACCTGCTTAAGCCCATGGACGGTAAGGCTGTGACCATTCCTACGCAGGATATGATCCTTGGCTCTTACTATCTGACCATGGAAAAGCCCGGCGAGCCCGGTGAGGGCAGCGTATACCGCGATATGAACGAGGCTATGATGGCGTATGCAAACGGTCAGCTTGGCCTGCATGCAAAGATCAAGGTCAGAATCAACAAGGAGATCAATGGTCAGATGCGTACCGCCATCATTGATGCTACCCTTGGCAGACTGATCTTCAACCAGCCCATTCCTCAGGACCTCGGCTTTATCGACAGAAGCGTACCCGGTAACGAGTTCAAGCTTGAGATCGACCAGGTCGTCAAGAAGAAGCAGCTGGGTCAGATCATCGATAACTGCATCCGCGTCCACACTCCCGCAATCTGTGCGGAGATGCTGGACAACATCAAGGCGATGGGCTATAAGTACTCCACCAGAGCTTCCTTCTCCATCTCGGTTTACGATATGACCATTCCCGCAGAGAAGAAGGGCATGCTGGAGAGTGCACAGAAGGACGTTGACGTTCTGACCAAGCACTACCTGCGCGGTGAGCTTTCCAACGAGGAACGCTACAACGGCGTTATCAAGATCTGGAATAAGACCACCGACGACGTTACCAAGGCGCTGCAAAACAGCTTCAGCACCTACAACCCCATCAAGATCATGGCAGACTCGGGCGCGAGAGGTTCTATGACCCAGATGCGTCAGCTCGCAGGTATGCGTGGTCTGATGTTCGCAACCAACGGTAAGACCGTGGAGCTTCCTATTAAGTCCAACTTCCGTGAAGGTCTGAACATCATGGAGTACTTCATGGGTGCGCGTTCTTCCCGTAAGTCGCTGTCGGATACCGCTCTGCGTACCGCAGACTCCGGTTACCTGACGCGCCGTCTGGTTGACGTTTCTCAGGAAATGATCATTCGCGAGGACAAGTGCGATACCACCAAGGGCGCATGGGTCAGCG
>JAGBXH010000100.1 GCA_017629395.1 Clostridia bacterium
CTCAATCACCGTGCCGCTCTCCAAGGTAATGGGGTCGGTCTTTGCGGTGGGGTAATACCAAAGCTCGGGGGGAGCTTCTACCACACGCGCGGGGTCGAAATAGTAGATGATGCTGCCGTCTTCGTTCTGCTCGTATGCACAAGGATCGCCCGAGGGCATCAGGTGCATCTGCGTCAGCACGTTACGGGTCAAATAATTCTTTGCGTCGGCTTCCTTACGCGTCACCTCACGGATGACCGCACCCGAGCGCAGCTTCATGGTGTTTCTCAAAACCATTCCTCCATATATTCAAGTCCGCGGGAGCGTCCCGGGACGAAAGTTACACAATCATATCATTATAACATATATTTTCAATATAATCAATAGGAAAATGGCAAAATGTTGACCAAAAGAAGCGTGATTGCGTAAAAATTGATTGAATACTATTCCCTGCCCACAAAGAAACGCCCGCCGAAGCTCGGCGGGCGTTGATTGTTGCATTATCTGTCTTGCATGGAAACGTAAGGCTTGCTCTTGGAGATGCAGCGATATGCAGGACGGATGATCTTATTGGCGGTGGTGTATTCCTCCATGCGGTGTGCGCACCAGCCCGAGGCACGGGCGATGGCAAACAGAGGGGTGTACATTTCCACGGGGATATCCAGCATGCGATATACAAGACCGGAATACAGATCAAGGTTTGCGCACATGGGACGATCAACGCCCTTGTATTCGCAGAAAATGGCGGGGGTCAGGCGTTCAATGCTTTCCAGCAGCTCAAAATCCTTACCAAAGCCCTTATCGTACGCCAGCTGTCTTGCGCAGCTCTTGAGAATGACGGCTCTGGGGTCGGACAGCGTGTAGACCGCGTGTCCCATACCGTAGATCAAGCCGGAGTGATCGTAGACCTCTTTGTTAAGAGCCTTCACCAAAAAGTCGGTCAGCTGACCGTCATCCCACGGATTTGCCACGGTCTCCTTAATGCAATCAAACATTTCCTGCACCTTGATGTTTGCACCACCGTGTCTGGGACCCTTGAGCGCACCGATGCCGCCCGCGATAGCGGAATAGCTATCCGTACCCGAGGAGGCAAGCACGCGCGTTGCAAAGGTGGAGTTATTACCGCCGCCGTGCTCTGCGTGCACGACAAGCGCAACGTCCAAAAGTCTTGCTTCTCTTTCGGTGTAGGAGGAGTCGGGGCGCAACACGCGCAAAAAGTTCTCCGCGGTGGAAAGACCGTCCACGGGATTATGGATATTCAAGCTCTCGTCGTGGAACGCGCTGCGGTAGACCGCATACGACTGCGCTGCGATCACAGGCAGTCTTGCCGTGATCTCCATGCTCTGGCGCATCATGTTATCAAGCGAGGTGTCGTCGGGATTGGGGTCGTAGGCATACAGCGACAGCACCGCGGTTGCCATCTTGTTCATGATAGAGGGGCTGGGTGCTTTGAGCAGAATATCCTCGGTAAAGCGGGGCGGCAGGCGGCGGTATGCAGAAATGACGTCGTTGAACTCGGCAAGCTCCGCCTCTGTAGGCAGGTGACCGAAAAACAGAAGGAAGATGCATTCCTCAAAGCCGTAGCGTCCCTCCGCGGTAAAGTGCGTGATCAAGTCGTTGACGTCATAGCCGCGGTAGCGCAGAACGCCCTCTGCGGCTTCCTTTTCGCCCTCGTTGACCACATATCCGTGCGCGTTACCGATTTTGGTGACACCCGCAGTGACACCCGTACCGTCAAATTCGCGCAAGCCGCGCTTGACGCGGTGGTTGTCAAAGGCTTCCTTGGGAATTTTATATGCGGAGCGTGCGTTTTCCAGCAGCTCGTTCATTTCGCCCTGAATGCGGGCTTCGTTATCGGGATTGATGTATGCCATACAAACACCCCTTTCGTACAAATCAAAGAATAAAGCAGGGATAGTATACCATACTTCCCTGCTTTTTGCAATAGGTTTTGCAATATTTTATTTGTAAACTTTCATATTTGACCGTTTTTTGATGGTTTTGTGTCGTATTTTGCAAGAATATTTTTAATTCATGCAAACAAGGCGGCGTTTTTACTGTCTGTCCACGTTGAGCACGGCAAAATATACTGCATCGGTGCGCGCCTTGAGCGCAGTTGCGATTGCGTCCTTGATCTCGGTGTCGGTCAGCTTGCATTCAAAGGGGGCTTCCACGTCAAAAATGAGATTGGTATGCGAGGGACCTGCCACCACGCGGAAATCGTGCATGGAGAGTCGCTCGTCGATGCCCGTAAGGATTTCTGCCGTCATTTCACGCAGGGCGTTGACAGTCTCGTCGTTGGTCACAACGGGGTCCATGTGAATGGTAGCAATGATGCCAAGCTCGTCGTGCAGACGCTTTTCGATGTTATCAATGACGTCATGCATGTGGTACACGTTTGCCTCGCCGTCCACCTCCACGTGCAAGGACGCGATATGGTGACCGGGGCCGTAGCTGTGCACCATCATATCATGAATGCCCAGCGCCTCGGGATGACTTGCAACGAGTGCCTTGATATCTGCCACCACCTGCTCATCGGGAGCTTCACCGAGGATGGAATTTTTGGTTTCCCCCAATACGCGGATGCCCGCGATCACAATCAGCACCGACACGGCAATACCCACCGCGCTATCCAGCCAAGGCAGGCCGAGATAGAATGCGATGATCTGCGCCGCAAGCACGCCAAGCGTTGCGCCTGCGTCGGAGAGGCAGTCGGTAGCCGTTGCGTGCATGACCGAGGAATCGATCTTTTTGCCGATCTTGCGATTAAAGAAGAACATCCAAAGCTTGACCGCGACAGAAACGCCAAGCACAATGATAGTCAACAGCTCCACGCGTGCCGCCTCGGCAGATGCTTCACCGGTCAAAAGCGGGATAAGCGTGCCAAACGAATCGGTAAACAGCGTCCAGCCCACGATGATGATGATCACGGCAACCAAGAGAGATGCCACGTACTCAATACGTGCATGCCCGAAGGGGTGTTCGCGGTCGGCAGGCTTCGCCGCCATGCGGAAGCTGACCAGCGAAACGAGAGACGAGCCTGCGTCGGAAAGGTTATTCATACCGTCAGCCGTGATCGAGATTGCACCAAACAGCGCGCCGACGATGATCTTGCCCGTAGCAACCATGAGGTTGAGCACGATGCAAACGATGCTGACCATGGTGCCGTAAGCCGAGCGCACGCGCACGTCGCTTACGCTTTCGGGATTTTTGATAAAGAGTTTTGTAAGTAAGGTAGTCAAAGGATGCCTCCAAAATTTAAACAAAGTGAAACAGGACGAAAAGTTTTCGCCCGCCTTTTTCAAAAGGCGGCGCGGTCGAGGGCGCGTAGCCCTCGTCGCCTCCGCAGAGGCGAAATCTCTTTTTCGCCGTTCTTTTTGGTACTTTTTCTTGCGGCTACTTGCTCAAGAAAAAGTACGGAATGGATCCGGATATGCGACATTGAGGAAATTCTCTCCGTTCTTTTTGGCAAAATTGCCGCAAAAAGAACCAAAAACGGCGTTGGAGAAGTTTCGCGCCTGCGGGCGCGACTTGGGACGCTGTCCCAAGTCCCTGCAAACTTTTGAAAAAGTTTGATCAAAACTTTTGAAAAAGTAAGGTTGATTGAAG
>JAGBXH010000101.1 GCA_017629395.1 Clostridia bacterium
ACAATTATGCTGAAAAAGACCGCTTTTGCGGTCTTTTTTCGTTTCTTCAATAGAAAAGCCCCGCACAAGACGGGGCAAAATTTTTATTCGTTGAGCAATCTCTCGATTTCTTTCCTTTGCTCTTGTGTGAAGTCATATATAGTGCTGTTGAACCACTTGCCTTCAACAAAATCGTCTGCAAAAGCATCCATTACCCCTTGGGCAATCTTGAACTGCGAAATGGCCTTTTGAGCTTCGCCCTTTTCTTTCAAGCACTTTCCTGTTACAATCAACATATCGATCAGATTTTCTGCAGAAAGCCGCTTTTGCATTTGTGCCGCTTTGTACTGCTCTTCACCATTGAACAACGAGGCCATAAGCGTCAACTTTGTAAAATAAATTTCAGGTATCTTCTCCAGCGTGGACTTGATCAAGTCGTTCATACCGTTCTGCTTATAGCACTCTACCAAAATGCGGCAAGCGTCGTATTTGACCGAATCGTCCTTGGTGGACTCGATGAGCGTTTTGCAAAGGCTGATGACCTCATCCGACCGCGTTTGCGCATCCAGCGTGTACAGCAAATTGTTGAGTAGAATGTCGTTGCCGGGAAACCTCTGCAGCCCGTCGCGCAGGATGCGCTCGGATCTTGCCGAGTCGGTAAAGCGGTAGCGGTAAGCCTCGTCGCATATTTCGTCTACCTGCTTTTCGATCTCAAACTGATTAAAGCCGAAAAGCTCATCGGTCGACACGCCGAAAAAGGACGCGATGGCGGGGATCATAGTGACGTCGGGCAGGGTGTATCCATTTTCCCATTTGGAAACTGCTTGGAAGGATACGCCGAGATAATTGGCGAACACCTCCTGCGATATGTTTTTCTGCTTGCGAAGCGATTTGATCTTTTCTCCAAGTTTTATCATGGTAGTTCCTCCAAAACGTTTTGGATCAGCGCTCATCCTGATATTATTATAGCACATCGAAGTGGAAAATCAATAACTCGTTTGGAGAGAATTTTTCTCGCGGCGGTTGAACGTGGAGAGTTACGTTGACAAAATGCCGGTCGTATGGTAAAATAGAATAAAGATCGCAGAACGAGGAGGTGCGTGCATTGAAGAGACAGTGGCCAAAGCTGTTACCGCCCATCGGCAAGGGCCTGTTTTATTTACTGCTCGTGCTTGCTGTGTTCCTTATTTACCATTCATTATTTGAGATCACGACGGGCTGGATCATCGGTTGTTTGGTTGCCGTCGTCTTGTATGCGATGGCGATGGCGGCGAGCCATATCGCACAAAAACGGCTGCTTAGCCTGCGCGTTGCTTACTGGTCACGGCAGGAACGGTTGTTGCCCGACAGAGAATTTTCTCCGAAACGCGTGGCAGGGCTCGTCTGGCTGGTGACATGCCCGCTGTATGTGACCTGCTTTTGGATCTCTCTCATTCCCATCACAGCGTGGGAGGCCGGGGTGATGATTTGGGGGGCGGTACTTATCGTTTGTTACATAACACTCAAGCCCGTGCTGGAAACGTGGCGCAATTTCGGACGCTCGCGCGTGATGTTTTGGCTGATGCATATCGGTATGTACGCCTTTACTGTTGTGTGTGGGCAAATATTGCTGCGCTTGATGTTGCCTTCTTAAAAACTCCGTGCCGCCAAGCAGTTGCAGTTGTTAATATGAAAAATGTATCAAGTTTATCTTGAAAATGAGGAATTGAGGTTTTGGAAATGTTTCATGTGGATACTTATATGACCGACTTGATCGCACTGTTGAAAAAAGAGTTCGGGCAAC
>JAGBXH010000102.1 GCA_017629395.1 Clostridia bacterium
ATGCTACGTCAACCGTTTTATGGACTATCCCCTGCTCTCCACGCGCTACCTTCTGTGGGGCAACTACAAGTACGATCTGACGGGATATCTGCATTGGGCGACCAATACCTATCAGCCCGGTCAAGACCCCTTCAGACAGAATTGCCCCTCGCACACCAATGCCGACTCCACCATCTTCCTGCCCCCCGGAGATACCCACCTCATTTATCCCGGACAGCACGGCCCTTGGCTGTCTGCACGCGGTGAAGCACAGCGCGAGAGTGCCGAGGAATGCGAGATGCTCAAGGTGCTTGCAAAATCAGACAAGCAGACCGCAGACGCCATCTGCCAAAAGGTCTTCCGCTCCTTCTGCGACGTGGAATACGACGTGCAAAAATTCCGCGCGGCAAGAAAGCAATTGCTTGAAGCCTTGAGCGAAGTGAAATAAGCACACACCCCCGCTGAGTAATCAGCGGGGGTAATCTATTCTTGCCCTATGCATATTTCCCTTTTCGCTCTCATACATTAAAGCAAAAAGGGGCTTATGATGTACAAAAAAATCCTTTTGCTTTTCTTGACCGCTTCTATGCTCCTGCTCTGCGCTTGCGCCAAGGAGCATGCAACTGCCGCGCAGGTGCTGGATGCTTTGGTCGCAGCCGAGATCGGCTTACCCGCGGGGCAATTTTACCTGTCCGCAGCACCCGAGGATGATGCGGCGTATCTCTCACCCGAGCTGATGGCAGCACTATACGGAGAGGGAGAGCTGCCATGGCAGCTCTCCCTCTTGGAAGATTACGGGCTTTTTTTAAGCACGGCGCAGCACCCCTGCGAGTTTGCGGTGTTCCGCACCCGCTCGCGCAGCGACACCGATGAGATCGCCGCCATGTGCCTTACTCGGCTGGACACCTTGCGCATCCATTACAGGGACACGCAGTATGCGTCCTATACCCAAAACGCACGGGTAGTCGTGATCGGCAAATACGTCCTTTTGCTGATCAGTTCGGACACCGAGCACGCGCTTCGCGCTGCCGAGCGGGTGATATAGCTCCTTTACTTCAGCAGCGTGATCACGTAATAAATCACGCCCCACACAGCACCGCTGACAATGCCGTACAGCAGCACCGGTCCTGCAACCGTAAAGATCTTTGCACCGACGCCCAGGATCAATCCCTCGGATTTTGCATCCAGAGCGGGCGACGCCACGGCGTTGGCAAAGCCCGTAATGGGTACCAGCGTGCCTGCTCCCGCGCGCTTGGCGATATTGTCGAACACCCCAAGCCCCGTGAGCAATACGGCAAGAGCAACGAGCGTCACGGAAACAAGCGTTGCGCTGCTCTCTTTTTCCATGCCGCATACCTCACCGTATACCCATAAAAGCAGCTGGGCAAAGGCGCAAATGCCGCCGCCCACGCAAAACGCCCACACGCAATCCTTTGCCACGGGGGAGCGCGGCGCACGTGCACGCACGTATTTTTGGTATTGCTTTTTATCCATGTTCATAACGTTCATTCCTCTCTGTCTGCCCTTCAGTCAACAGAAGGGTAGACAAACGTGATACATTCACAGTATGCAAAAAGGAGCACCGCATTATGCGGCGCTCCTTTTGCCAATTACAGGTAGCTTTGCATTCTTTTGACGTTTTCCTGCTCAAACTCGATCATCTCGCGGCAAAGGTGCAGCGATTTTTCGCTGACACTGCAATTTTCATACTCGCGCAAAAGCTTTACGGATTCGGTAATGTTCATGTTGCTCCCCTCTATCACCATCTCGGCAATGTGAGAGGTATCCGAATCCATTAAAGTGTTGACGCCAATGCCCACCTTGGTG
This sequence comes from Clostridia bacterium, assembly GCA_017629395.1. Classification (GTDB taxonomy): domain Bacteria; phylum Bacillota; class Clostridia; order Oscillospirales; family CAG-272; genus SVQP01. The sequence goes on from JAGBXH010000102.1 coordinate 1,807, forward strand.
GTCATTTTCTGCCAAAGGCTTGCGCCCTCTGCCTCTTGACCCTGCTGGCACAAATACTCCTCGGCTCTCTTGGCATACCCCTCGTAGCCGTCCAGCTGTGCGGTCAGATCACGGCGCAAGCCGCTGTCCGCCACCTTGGGCAACAGCGCAAGCAGCGCCTCGCTCCCCATTTTTGCGTTTTGATAAATGCCCTCAAGCAGCGCAGCGGTCGTTCCCGTCTGCGCACTTTGGTTCTTCGTACTTTGCATACACGCCTCCAAAAATAAAAATTCATCATCAGTATGGCACGCAAGGCGCAAAATATGCAAAAAAGCGCGATTGATTGCGCAAAACACTTGCTTTTCGCCAAGCAAAATGCTATAATATTAAAAAGCTGCACGAAAATTGCAACGCGATATTTTGCGAAAGGGGCTGGATTTGCATGTCATCATACCTTGGATTTCAACCGACTCAAAATCAGAATTATTATTTTATCAGCTATAACAATGAGGATGCCGATCGCGTAGGTCCCATTGCACAAAAAATGGCAAACAGCGGCGTTGCGCTGTGGTATGACCACGGTATCGATTACGGTTCCGATTGGGAGACCGTCATTACCGACAGAATTCAAAACGCGCAGGCGGTCATACTTTTCTTTACCCGCAAAATCCTGCCCAAGAGCAATTCTTACGTGCAAAAGGAATACAAGATCGCAACCGAATTCTTTGGCAAAAAGGTCTTTGTGGTCATGATGGATCAGATCCAAAAGGATGAAGTACCCGTTGAAAAGGTTGCGTGGTGGATGTCGATCTGCGAAAAGCAATGTATCACGGGCTACGACGATACGACCCCCGCGCTTCTGGCGCAGGATATCATTGATGCGTTGCAAGGCAAGCAGCGCAGAGGCAACGCGCATGCCTCCCCTGCTGTGCGCAAGCAAGCACCAAAAAGCAAACGCAAGGGCTGCAGCGCTGCAATCATTGCAGCCGTCATCGCGGTGCCTTTGCTTTTTAGTATCGGCGTTACAGGTGCGCTTGCGCTTTCAAAAGCAATCACTAACGGCTTTCCCGCCCTCAAAGAGCTCTTTGGCTCTCAGCTCCCCGATTCCGACAGCACAGACGACGATCCCTTCATAGATCCCAGCGAGCAAAGCAGCGGCGACGTGATATTCATCCCCTCCACCCCCGGCGGTGAGGACGATCAGGGCGACACGTACACCGCTTCCGTATATGCAACCGTCAAGGATTCATACGAAAGCATCGCAGAGGGTGTTTTTGACCATCCGACAGATCGGCAATTCAAAAGCGGCGACTCGGTCACCGTGTCCGTGCAGCCCTTGGACGGCTTCAATTTTGAGGGCTGGTATCAAAACGACGAGCTTGTGTCCGCAGATCGCTCCTACACCTTTACAATGCAAGCCTGCGAAGTGATATTGGAGGCACGCTTCTCCTGCTACGTCATCGATACGATGACCAACGATCAGTATGCGGGCACGTATACCGTATACGACGAGGAAAAGACCTCTGCAGGCAAGGAGATCACGCTGACCGCGCAAGCAAACGAAGGCTACAATTTTGAAGGCTGGTACAACACGGAAAGCGGTGCGCTGCTGACAAAGGAGCCGACGTATACGCACGTCATGCAAAAAAAGAACGCATACCTTGAAGCACGGTTCTCCTATTATACGGTTACCACCTCGGACTCATGGTACGACGAGGCAGACAGCGGCACCTATACCAAGCTGCACGAGAAAAAGATCTCGGTTGGCACAGCTGTCACGCTGGAAGCAATCCCAAATGAGGGCTACAACTTTGAGGGATGGTATATAGACGGCACCGATATCCTGTTCTCCAAGGATGCTGCCTGCACCTTTACCATGCAGGCTGAAAATATCTCTCTTTGTGCCCGCTTCTCTTGCTACACCGTCACAACAAGCGGCTACACCTTTGAGGGCATGGCAGGCTCATATACAAGCTACCAAAACCAAAACGTTTCGGTAGGGAAAGCCGTTGAGCTGACCGCCACCGTGCAAAACGGCTACACCTTTGAGGGCTGGTATCGGGACGGCATCTGCGTCAGCACCGAGCTGACCTATACCTTTACAATGCCCGACAGCCACGTCTATCTTGAGGCACGCTACAGCCGCTATACACTGACCGTCTATATGGATAATTACGAGGGGATCGCAGGCACGATCACTCGCTATCATGAAACGATCGTTGCCGTGGGCGAGCAGGTTACGCTAAACGCCACGGTGAATGACGGCTTTAATTTTGAGGGCTGGTATATTGGCGACGTTTGTCTGAGCAAAAATCCCTCCTTCACCTATACCATGCGAAATCAAGACACGGAGATCCGTGCACAATTCAGCTATTATACCGTCACCACAAGCGGCTATGATTACGAGGGCATGGCAGGCACGTTTACAAAATATCAGGATCACCGGGTTTCAACCGGAAAAAATGTAACGCTTACCGCAAATGCATTTGCGGGCTACGTCTTCGAGGGCTGGTATATTGACGGATTGCGCGTATCCTATGCGCCGACCTACACGTTTGAAATGCCGGGGCACAGCATTTACGCAGAGGCTCGGTTTTCACCCATCAACACAAGCGAAAAATAACAAAAAGGGCTGCCCGATTGGGATGACAAATTAGCGAAAAAAAGAAGAAAACAAGAAATGAGCTTGGCGAAAACACGATTTCGTCAAGCTCTCTTTTTGCATTCTATTAGTGATATTCCGACTGCGTCGGAGTGATATTGCCCTATGGGCAGTGATGTTGTTCGGCTGCGCCTTTCAGTGATATTCTATTCGCCTTTCAAACTCGCGCAGCGAATATCACTCGGCGTAAGCCGAATATCACTGCAAGGCAATATCACTCGCCGCAGGCGAATAGAGTTGGCGTGATACTCCGCTAAGAGTATCACGCCTATGGGGCTGCCTTTTTTGTTGATTTAATCCTCCAGATCCACCTGCGTGACTCCAAGATCCTTGTCCTTATCCGCTTGGCAAAGCAGCTCGTACTCCACAAGATTATGGTGCATTTTGCCAAGGTCGTTTCGGGTTTTAGCATCCTTTGATCCGCTGTATACGTACCCGATGCTGCGCATATACGCATTCCATCTTCGGTGCTCCAGATCCATCAAAGCCTGATTTTGCTGCTCTGATCTTTGCTCGGGCGGCAGATCTCCACCGTGTATCCTCAAAGCGGCACGCGCTCTGTTATGCAAGGCGGACGCAGTTGACGAGCTGTAATTATACTCGTAGGCATAAAAATCCTCCACGCTGCCGCCGTAACCCAGGCAATGGATATCCAGCGCATCCTTTTCCAGCTCGCTGTGCAGGATCACCTTTTCACTATACGAGGCTTGCAAGCCGCCAATGGTGCGGATGCAGTACGGCTGTCCCCGATAGTTTGTCAGATCCTTTAAGCACTCTGCAAGCCTGTCGTTATGCACAACGGCATAGATCGTGGGCTTGATGTGCATACGCTCAAACAAGGCACGCAGACTGACGGCGGTCTCAATATTCAAATCGTCGTTGCCCAGACTGACCAGCACAAAGGATGCCTCGGTCAGCTTGGATATTTCACGGACGAACGCATCCGTTCCCACTTCCATCTGATCGTGCACGCGAACGCTGTAGCACGCTTCGCCCGACACGTATTGGTGATTATACCGTTCATCCATGATCTCGGGGCAAAGATACGCCACCCGCGCACTTGCGTGCGCATCACGATCAAAGGCATCGATCTTGAGCCTGTACCCATCCATCTGCCCGTACCACACAAGCGTTTTCAGCGATTCCATTCCGTAACCGCCAAGCCCCACCAGCACGGCGGAAATGACCTTATCTCCGTCAGGTGTAACGGCACTCGTATTTTCAAACACAACGCCCGGATCATGGCACAACGCGTTATGGATCATGGCAAGAGATTCGTTGACGCGGCGGATCTTCATCTTGTTCTTCTTACCGTTGAACAGCAGTACCTCGCCCGATACGGAGTCCGAGAAGAGATAAAGATGCACCGAATCATACTGTCCGTATTTCTCTACAAGTCCCAAGGACTGGTCGATATTCTCATCGTGATCCTGCCCCGTGATAAAGAAATACACCGTTCCGCGCTTGGCGTGGTTGGAAAAGCTGATATCCTGCACGTCCTTATCAAAAAAGATGGCATTGATCCTTTTTGCGCCCTCCAAAAGCTCGCCAAACCGCTCGTCGTCGTTTTCAAAAACGTCGCAGAACACAATGGTACGGCTCGCATTGTTTCTCTTCAGATCCTTGGCAAGCACCAGTGATTTATCGTTAAGCTCGGAGAACACGTACACACTCGCGCCCGCCTTGGCAAAAAAGCGAACATGAGAGCTGAGATTTTTGAAAAAGGACAGCAAAAAGCCAAAGGTAAACAAAGGCGCGGCAATCACAAGCAGCGTCATAATACCGGAGGCAAAGGGAACGAATATGGGAAGCATGCCCTCCATGTTTTCGGTAAAGAAGGAAAAATCACCGTCTACAACGAAAATGCCGATCGATTGTCTCACAGCAAGCAAAATGGAATTGATGATGCCACCGGGCTCACCAATATACTCCTGCTCGTACTCCAACGCGAAAAACATCACACCGGACGACACGAACACCGTTGCCGCCAGCACGAAAAAGCCGATCGTATCGCTGTTTTGCTGGTTTTTTCGACGGAACAGACGCGCCGCTATGACAATACCTGCCGCCAGGATTGCAAGCGATGAAAGAAAGCTGATATTCCAGACCATGATATTCTCCCTGTGTAAAGAAGCTTAATGATTGACGTAATGCTTGGCAAGACCGCCCTCGCTGGTCTCGCGGTACTCACTCTTAAGGTGAATGCCGGTTTCATACATGGTCTTGACCACGGTATCAAACGGGATCTTGCTCATGCTTGTCAAGAAATTTGCCAGCGAGAGCGCATTGATGGCGCGCATTGCCGCCACGGCGTTACGCTCAATGCAAGGAATCTGCACAAGTCCCCCGATGGGGTCGCAGGTAAGTCCCAGATGATGCTCCATTGCCACCTCTGCGGCATATTCGATCTGCTCAAGTCCCATACCGAACAGCTCTGCCAGGGCTGCTGCCGCCATGGAGCACGCGCTGCCGATCTCCGCCTGGCAGCCGCACTCCGCGCCGCTGATGGACGCGTTGGTTTTAATGATATTGCCGATCAAGCCACCCGTTGCCAGCGCGCGCAGAATGTGCTCATCCGAAAAGCCCTTTTGCTCCTGCATATATTTGAGCACCGAGGGTACGACACCGCACGCACCGCAGGTGGGTGCGGTCACGATCTCACCACCGCTTGCGTTCTCCTCGCCCACGGCAAAGGCGTAGGCGCAGACAAGTCTGTTCTCGCGCGTTTGTGCAGACTCGTCAATATGACGCTGATTATACAGGTAGTGCGCCTTGCGCGTGACGTGCAAGCCGCCGCCCAGCTCCCCCTTGGTGCGCAGACCGCGACCGATGCAATCCTCCATGGTCAGCCACATATCGGAAAGGTACTCCCAGATCTCGGGTCCCTCTACCATTTCCACGTAATCGGGCAGGCGCATATCGTGCGCGGTGCAATACTCCGCGATCTCGGTAAAGGTCTTGTGCGGATAGATGGATTTGGTTTCAAGCGGCCCTTGTCCGTCATACAGAATACTGCCGCCGCCCACGCTGTACACGCGTGCCGTGCCGATCTGCTCGCCGTTCTTGAACGCTGCAAAATCCACGGTATTGGGGTGCACGGGGGTGGGGCTGGTCTTATCAAAGATCATTTCGGTCTTGTCCTCGCCCAACGCCTCCAAGATGACCGCGTCGGTCATATGCCCCTTGCCGGTCAAGGCAAGCGAGCCGTACAGCACCACGCGAAAGGCGTCTGCTTCGGGATATTTTGCTGCAAACTGCTTTGCCGCTTTGAAGGGTCCCATGGTATGTGAGCTGGAAGGTCCTCTGCCCGCCTTATAAAGTTCTCTGATGCTTTCCATAAACCGCACCGTCCTTTTCTTTTCATATCATAATCATAGCACAAAAAGCCCGCCAAATCAAGAGGTTGGGGGAAAATAAGTTATGGCATTGGTTTATTCCGACACCAAACAAAACAGAGGCGTAATACACCTGTCGGTAGGGGGCTGCGCCTCGATGCCCTTGCCTGCATATACTAACGAAAAGGGGCTGCCGGCGGCAGCCCCTTTGGTTGTTGGGATATTAGGTGAGGAAACCCTCTCCCTTCTTTTTGAGCAAGAAGCCGCAAAAAGAAGCAAAAACGGCGTTTGGGGAATTTCGCGCCTGCGGGCGCGACGAGGGCTTCGCGCCCTCGACCTGCGCAAACTTTTGAAAAAGTTTGATCAAAACTTTTTTCAAGCATCCGTCTTTTATGATTATTCTTCCTCAATCGCAGCCTTCTGCGTCAGCATCTTGTAAAAATACTCGGGCGGGAACTTGGCGCGGCGGTCATAGGTATAAAGACCGTTGACCTCCTGCTCCACGTCGGTCAGCTGCGTGTAGCAAAGACCGCCCATATTGGGATGGAACAGAATTGCCTCGGAAAGACCCTTGAAGCGGTCAAGGAACTCCTGCTCATCCGCAGGGGCTGCACCGTAGCCCCAACCGGGATCGACCGTGCCTGCCCAGCGCGTGCCGCCATACTCGCTGACAAAGGTGCAATTGCAGACGCAACGCAGCTTTTCATCATGATTGTGGCGCAGCAGATGCGCGTGCACCTCAATGCCCTCACCGTTGGCAAGAGGAGCAAGGTTCTTTGCAAATTGCTCGGGATTCTGCTCGTAATCGTGCAAATCGAAAATATCGGTCAGCTCGTCCTGGTGTACCCAGCCCGATGCGTCGATGTAAAGTCTGGTGGGGTCGTAGCCGCGGGTCAGCGCAGCCAGCGACTTCATAAACAGTCTGTTCTGATTGGGCGTGCTCTCATTGATGGGACACCAGCCGATGATCGCGGGATGGTTGAAGTCACGCTCCATGATCTCCTGCCATTCGGGCAGGAAGTTCTCGAACACCTCGGTGCGGGAGGAGTCCTGCACCCAGTTTGCATGCTCGCCCCAAACGATATATCCCTTCTTGTCGCAGTAGGAAAGGAACAGCGGCTCAAATACCTTTTGGTGCAGTCTTGCGCCGTTAAAGCCCATTGCCATGGAGCGATCCACGTCCGCATACAGCTCCTCTACGGTGGGAGCGGTATAAATGCCGTCGGGGTAGAAGCCCTGATCCAGCACCAATCTTTGGAACACGGGCTTGTGGTTGAGGTACATCATGCCCTTGCGGCACTCTACGCATCTCATACCAAAGTAGCTCTTTGCCACGTCGTCACCACAGGTAATTTCCAAATCGTAAAGGCGACCGTTGCCGACCTCCCACAGGTGCAGCTCGTCCAAAGCCATGCGCAAGGTGCACTTGCCGCCGTGTGCCGTGCCCTGTGCCTTACCCACAACCTTGCCCTCGTAGCTTGCAACGAGAGAAACGGGGGTATTCTCACCGCCCTTGACGTGCAGCTCTGCAGTCAGGGTGCAATCATCAATATCGGTAAAGTAGCGTGCGCTCTGCAGATAGATCTCGGGCACGCACTCCAGCCATACCGTCTGCCAGATACCGGTGGTTCTGGTATAGAAGCAGCCGAACGACTCATATCTGGGGCTCTGCTTGCCTGCGGGCTGGTTGCCCGTGCGCAGATCATCGATGGCGCGGATGGTGATGGCGTTCTCGCCCTCCACCAAAGCCTTGGTAATATCCATGGTAAACGACACGTAGCCGCCGATATGATAATCGATCCACTTACCGTTTACCCAAACGTCGGTTTTATAATCGCATGCGCCGATATGCAGCAGCACTCTCTTACCGCCCTGCCAATCATCGGGCAGCGTGATCTTCTTGCGATACCATACGCAATTGCAGAAATCGGTGTCGCCAATGCCCGAAAGCACGCTTTCGCGGCAGAAGGGGACGGTGATCTGCTCGGTAAACTCCGCACCGTTCGCAAAGCCGCGCATCTCACCACTATTGCCTCTGTCGGTCATGTACTCCCACGTACCGTTGAGGTTGAGCCAAGCGTTTCTTACCAATTGAGGGCGCGGATATTCCGCGCGGGGGATATTGTGTTGCATATCAGTTTCCTTTCCCTTTATATCAAAGGCTAATGTATTTCAAAATTTGAGGGGAGGCCGTGACCTCCCCCATTGTTTGCTGCTTATTCGGGCATGATCAAACCGTAGGTGTCGTCCTTCCTTTTATAGACAACGCAGGTTGCGCGTGTCTGATCATCCACAAACACGAAGAATTGGTGTCCGATCAGCTCCATCTGCAAAATTGCCTCCTCTGCCGACATGGGCTTATAGGGGAAGGTCTTGGTTCTGATAACCAATGCCTCCTCCTGCTCCAGATCCTCGGGGAAATATTCCTCAATGGGGAATGCATCCTCGCGAATGCGCTTTGCAAGACGCGTCTTGTTCTTGCGGATCTGGCGCTCAATGGCATCGATGGACTGATCCAGCGCATCTCTGAACGAATCTGCGCCTACCTCGCTGCGGAACAGCGTTCCCTGTGCGTTGATGGTAATTTCCAAGGTGGACACGTTACGCTTACGGCTGAGCGTAACGGTTGCGTCAGGCTCGACCTTAAAATACCTGTCAAGCTTGGCAAGCTTTTTGTCAATCAGAGCTTTCGTGTCTGCATACACGTTGAGTTGTCTGCCGATAATGTTGGTCTTCATAAGTGCCACCTCCGTTTTTATTGTAAGAATTCGGGACACATCCCCTATCCTACGATATTATTATAACATATATGCGCTCACTTGTAAAGTATTTACCATGAATTTTTTGTGAAACTTATGGGAAATTGTGCAAAACGCCAAAGCCCCGCTATCTTGTCCGTCGCACTTGCACCGTGCACGAAAATTGCGCGAAAAAACTCGTGAAAATCTGCCAATACTGTATTGACTTTTCATGAAAAAGTGGTATAATTAACAAGTTAATCGTTAACTCACTAATCATTCCGAATTTCTATTTACGGAGGTCTGTTTCGTGCAAGACAATCAAAAACATCTTCCCGTAGAGCAAGACAAGGCACGCGCGGTCATCAAACAATTTGTGCGCGCTGACCGATTGCACCGCCAAGCCGTGGAATCCACCATTACCGCACAAACGGGATTGCACCGCTCGCAGCACATGCTGCTCATGCGCCTTTCCTGCGGCTGTATGCCCTCGCAAAAGCAGCTGGCAAAGGATCTGGGCGTCAGCCCCGCTGCCATTGCCGTCGCTCTCAAAAAGCTGGAAACCGACGGCTACATCACAAGGGACGCAGATACCGACGACAGCCGCTGCAACCGCACCTCGCTGACGGACAAGGGGCGCAGCGCCATCTCCAAGACCTGCGATCTGTTTGCTTGTATAGATACCGCCATGGTGCAGGGCTTTAACGACGACGAGCTGGACGCACTTTTGCGCGCGCTTGAGCGCATTGAGCAAAATCTGCACACGCTGCTGACGCAGCCGCAACCAATTCCCGGAAAGGACGATACACAATGAAACGCTGGTTCAAATACGTAAAACCCTATCTTCCCTACTTTATTTTGGGACCTCTTTGCATGGTCGTGGAGGTCATAGGTGAGGTGCTCATGCCCAAATACCTTGCCATGATCATCAACTTCGGCGCGGCTTATCAGGAGCTCAAGGCTTTTTCCATGCCCCTGTATAACGGCGCGTGGTCAAGCATTTCCTTGGCTGATATTGCAAAAAACCTGACGCAGCCCGCCGTGCTTTACATGGTCGGCGTTTGCGCCATGATCGTGCTGACCGCGCTTTTGATGATGGCGGGCGGCGTTGGCGGTGCGTACTTCGGCGCAAAGGCAGCCGTATACTTTGCCTCTGACGTACGCCGTGACGTATACGCAAAGGTACAGTCCTTCTCCTTTGCCAATATTGACAAATTCTCCACCGGCTCGCTGGTCACCCGCTTGACCAACGACATTACGCAAATGCAGAACTTTATCAATGCACTGCTGCGTATGGCTCTGCGCGCGCCCGGCATGCTGATCGGAGGTCTTGTCATGGCGATCATGCTCAAGCCCAGCCTCTCGGTCATTCTTGCCGTCACCATTCCCATGATGTTGGTCAGCATCCTGTTGGTCATCACGCGCGGCTTTTCCTTGTTCGGCAAGGTGCAGGAAAAGATTGACGGCCTGAACAACACCGTGCAGGAAAGCATTACCAACGTGCGCGTAGTCAAATCCTTCGTGCGCGAAAAGCAAGAAACCGATAAATTCAAAGCTGCCAACCGCGACCTGCGCGTCACGGGCACAAGCGCGGTCAAGATCATGATCATGCTCTCCCCCGTTATGACGCTGTTTATGAACCTGACCATCGTACTGGTTTTGTGGTTTGGCGGTCACATGGTGGTGGACGGCATGCCCATCGGCGACCTTTCCGCATTCATTACCTACGTCAACCAGATCCTCGGCTCTTTGATGATGGTCACCTTTATGCTCATGATGTCCTCCCGTGCGCTCGCTTCCAATAAGCGCGTAGGCGAGGTATTGGGTGAGAAATCCGACATTGACGACGCGGACGCAAAATGCAAGGACGCGCAGGTACAGGCAGGCAAGATCGAATTCAAGAGCGTTTCCTTCCGCTATTTCAAAAACAGCGAGGATCGCGTGCTGGCAGATATTGACCTGACCATTGAGCCCGGCTCTACCGTGGGTATTATCGGACCTACGGGCTGCGGCAAGACCACCTTGGTTTCCATGATCCCCCGCCTTTACGACGTGGACGCGGGCGAGGTGCTGGTGGACGGTGTCAACGTGCGCGACTACTCACTTTACAATCTGCGCGAGGGCGTGGGCATGGTGCTGCAAAAGAACGTGCTGTTCTCCGGTACGATTGAGGAAAACCTGCGCTGGGGCAACCAGGACGCAAGCATGGACGAGATCAAGACCGCTGCCGAGCACGCGCAGGCAAACAAGTTTATTCAGAACTTCCCCGCAGGCTACGACACCAACCTGGATCAGGGCGGTACCAACGTATCGGGCGGTCAGAAGCAGCGTCTTTGCATTGCGCGCGCACTGCTCAAGAATCCCAAGATCCTCATTCTCGACGACTCGACCAGCGCGGTGGATACCGCGACCGAGGCACAGATCCGTGCTGCTTTTACAAACGAGCTGAAAAACTCGACCAAGATCATCATTGCCCAGCGTATCTCCTCCGTGATGGATGCGGATATGATCGTAGTCATGGATCAAGGTGCGATCACGGGCATCGGCACGCACGCAGAGCTGCTGGAAAGCAACGAAGAATATAAGGAAATTTACGTTTCTCAGATGGAAAACAAGCAAACGCAGACCGCAAATATGGCAAAGGAGGTGCAGGCATAATGGCAAAGCGTAACCTTGAAAGCTTGCAAAAGCAATATGCCAAACCCTCTCACGGCGGCCCCGGCGGACCTCGCGGGGGTGGACCTCGCGGCGGTGGTCCGCACGGCAGAGGCATGGGCGGTAAGCCCAAGAACGCGGGACATACCATCTCGCGCCTTCTGAAATATCTGCGCCCCTACACGCCGCACATGATCTTAGTGCTTGTGTGCATGCTGACAAGCACCGTGACCTCGCTGATCGGCTCTTACCTGCTCTCCCCCGTTATCAACCACATAGCGGGCATTGACATGAGTGCAGATGCCAGCTTCTTTACCAAGCTTGCCGATACGATCATCTCCACGTGGGCAGCGTCCGCTCCCATGACCTTCCTTTCGGACACCTTGGGTCTTGGCGGCCCCTTCCCCTACCTGCTGGCGGCAATCGTCATCTTTGCCGTGATATACGGCTCGGGCATCATCGCCTCCTATACGCAGGCAAGATTGATGGTGCACATCACGCAAGGCTCGCTGGAAAGCATTCGTAACGACCTGTTTGAAAAGCTGCAAAGACTGCCCGTGCGCTACTTTGACGCAAATCCCACGGGTGAGACCATGAGCCGCTTTACCAACGACGTGGACAACATTGACCATATGCTCTCCAATACGCTGACCTCGCTGATCTCGGGCGCGATCACGCTGCTTGGTACGTTTGTATTCATGCTGACCACCAACGTGTGGCTGACGCTGATCACGGTTGCCTTTATCCCCGTGTTCGGCCTTGGCGGTGCAGCCCTTGCCAAGCGTTCCCGTAAATACTATAAGGAGCAGCAGGCAGCGCTTGGCGCGGTCAACGGCTACATTGAGGAAACCGTTTCGGGGCAGAAGGTCATCAAGGTCTTTAATCACGAGCAGGAGTGCGAGGAAGAATTTGCACTGCTCAACCACGACCTGCGCGGAAAGCAGTACCGCGCTATGTTCTGGGGCGGCATTATGGGTCCCATCATGGGCAACACCAGCCAGATCACCTTTGCATTTACCCTTGGCGTGGGCGGCATTATGATGCTGCTGACCGGCTTTACGCCCGGTGAGCTGACCGTTTTTGCCAACTACTCCAAGCAGTTCTCCTTCCCCATTACCAATATGTCCTCGCAGATGACCACCGTGTTCTCCGCCCTGGCGGGTGCTGAGCGCGTGTTTGCGGTCATGGATCAGGAGCCCGAGCAGCCCGATGCTGAGGATGCGATCAATGAGAATACCGCGGGCTATGCGGGCATTAAGGGCGACGTGGTCTTTGAGAACGTGACCTTTGGCTACGTTCCCGAAAAGACGGTGCTCAAGAACATTTCGCTTTACGCGCACCCCGGTCAGAAGATCGCCTTCGTCGGATCGACGGGTGCGGGTAAGACCACCATCACCAACCTTTTGAACCGCTTCTACGACATTGAATCGGGCAGCATTACCATCGACGGCATTGACATTAAGCAATATTCGCGCGACTATTTGCGCAAGAACATTGCCATGGTGCTGCAGGATACCCACCTCTTTACCGGCACGGTCATGGAAAACATCCGCTACGGCAGACTGGACGCCACCGACGAGGAGGTCATTGCAGCCGCCAAGACGGCAAGCGCACACTCCTTTATCATGCGTCTGGAGCACGGCTATCAGACCAAGCTTGAGGGCGACGGCGCAAACCTCTCGCAGGGTCAGCGTCAGCTGCTCAATATTGCGCGTGCAGCCCTTTCCAAAGCCCCTATTCTGGTGCTGGACGAGGCAACCTCCTCGGTTGACACCAGAACCGAGCGTCATATTGAGCGCGGCATGGATCGCCTGATGAAAAACCGCACCACCTTCGTCATTGCGCACCGCCTTTCCACGGTACGCAACTCCAACGCCATTATGGTGCTGGAGCAGGGCGAGATCATCGAGCGCGGTGACCACGACGATCTGCTCGCTCTGAGGGGCAGATACTACGAGCTTTACACCGGTATGAAGGAGCTGGATTAAACAAAAAACAGTAGCCCGATGAAGGTGCAAAATTAGCAGTAAAAAAAGAAAACGGTTTTAGCACCCAATCAAGGTGTTAAAACCGTTTTTTATTTTATGACACGCCTCCCCCGAGCGTCATCCTGAGCGAAAAAACAACCCGTATGGTTGTTTTTGAGTCGAACTTTCCAACATCTGCAACAAATTGCGGATTTGGGAAAGGCAAAACGCGGTACGCGTTTTGAGGATCTGCGAGGGAAAAGCGGAAGCCCCTTTTAGGGTTGATAATTAAAATGAATGGTGGCGTTGGTTAAGCCACGGTTGTATTCGCCAATGGTTATAGCAGCCCACTCTTGTTCGGTACCGGTATAATACACGTCGGTCAAGCTGTCACAGTTCCAAAACGCCTCATTACCAATACTTGTCACACTATCCGGAATTACAATACTCGTCAAGCCGGAACAGCCGGAGAACGCAAAATCGTCAATGATTGTTACACCTTCCGGAATCACAATACTCGCCAAGCTCTTACAACTGTAGAACTCAGAAACACCAATGCTTGTCACACCGTCCGGAATCACAATACTCGTCAAGCGGGAACAGCCGGTGAACACTTTATCGCCAATGCTTGTTACACCGTCCGGAATTACAATACTCGTCAAGCGGGAACAGTCGTAGAACGCGCTATCGCCTATGCTTGTTACACTGTCCGGTATTACAACACTCGTCAAGTTGTCACAGTACTGGAACGCACTATCGCTAATGCTTGTCACGCCGTCCGGAATCACAATACTCTTCAAGCGGGAACAGCCGTAGAACGCATCATCGCCAATGCTTGTTACACGATCTCCGTCGGGCGATACAGAAGGAATGACAATATTCGTATCCGTACAGGTGCCAATCCCGGAAACCTTGCAAGTCCCGTTACCGTTTGACTTGAACTTCAGCCCCTGGCTTGAAATATTCTCAGGCTCAGGCTCGATCACATCGGGCGCGGTTGTTTCCAAGACAGTAACATTATCGGGCACCTCTTCAGGAATGGTGAAATCCTCGGGAATCGTTTCAAGCAGCTGCGAATGCTCCTCAGGAATGCTGTCTACATTTTCATCAAACTCAAAAAACAGCTCTTGGATCAAGCCGCCCATCGCCATATCACTACACGCGGTCAGCATCAAGCAAGCCGCAAGCAGAAAAATTGTCAGCACGATTGCGCGTTTTTTCATTTTATCAGTTCTCCCTTCGATTCTCTGATCGCACACATACGGGTGCGCCAAATCGATATATTTATTATAGTCTATTATAGCAAAACCGCATCCGAATGTCAAGCAGGGCGGGCAGTTTATGAAAAAATCGAAATAAATATCCCCCGTGAACGGGGTTACTACCGCGTGGTTTTCGTTTTATAAAAAGCGACCGCCCATCTGGCTGCGGAATTAGCGGAAAAAGGGATCTATCATCCGTTTGATGAAGGAGCGGTGAAATGGGAACCCCCACCACCGCCCGTTCGCAGGCTCACTCCGCGGTCCCCCTCCCCCGCGGGGAGGGGGGGACCGCGAAGCGGTGGGTGAGATTCACCATACGGACGCTCCCTCACCAACGCGGACAACTGCTACCTTGCATTCAAAAAGCCATCACGCACAAACGTCGTGATGGCTGAATTCATATGATCGCTAATTAAGCAGCACCATGGAGTTCCCTTTTTCTTTTGCTTATCCATCAGCATTGGAAATTATCCCTCTTTTTTTGAGAATTCCACTCTCGGTGGATTTTTTCTACCGAGATTAAACACAGCGGTTCTTGCATTTCCTGACAAATATGCTATACTGTAAGCAGAGCAAACGTTTGTTACTTTTCCGAAAAAGGAGTACGTTATGGAAATAAACTTTTCACAAACCATCAAAGCACTCCGCAAGGAGCGCAGTATCACGCAGGAAGAGCTTGCCACCTATCTTGGCATCTCGGTACAATCCGTTTCCAAATGGGAGCGCGGAGATGGCATGCCCGATATTTCCCTGCTGCCCCATATCGCAGCGTTTTACGACACCACCGTGGACTACCTGCTTGGCTGTGACGCTGCGCGTCAACAAAAGGAGATCGAAGCCTTCAAAACCCAAGCGCAGGCATTGGTCAACAAGGGCAAGCGCCGCGAGTCCCTGGAGCTTTGCAGAGAGTACCAAAAGAAATATCCGCACAATGAAACGGTGCTCAATCATCTGATGCACGACCTTTACATCGTGGATCGAACCGGCAACAGCAGTGAGATCTTCGCCATCGCCGACAAGCTGCTGGGCAGCAAAAATTCGGAGATACATTTTGCCGCACTGACAATGCTTGCGCTGACACACGCAGCCATCGGCAACGATCAGCTTGCCGTTGATTATGCAAAGCAAGTGCCTACCAACAAGGATCTGTTGCGCCTTGTGCTCAAGGGCGACGAGCTTGCCGAGCACTGCAAGTGGTATTTCTGGAAGGCTTGCGACGAGCTGTATATGGCAGAAAGTCAGTTGACCACCTGCCCTGAAGCAAATTATTCTCCCGAGGAACGCCACGCTATCCGAAAAGGCATTTACGATATTTTCCATATCGTATTTTCGGACGGCGATTTCGGCTTTTGGGAAAACAGACTTGCAAGCATTTGCCGCGGCTTGGCACTGTGCTCGATCGAGGCAGGAGAGATTGATCAAGCCTTTGCTGAGCTGGAGGAAATGTACGATCACCTGGAACGCTACGCGCAATTTACCTGCATTGACCATACCTCCCCCATGGTCAAGGGGCTGCATTACGAGAACGCGCAGGTCGGCAGAAGTAGTGAACGCAGCCTGGCAAGCATTTATCTCAATCACTTGTCCGTCAATCCCATTTTCCAAAAGCTTGAAGAAAACGAAAGGTTGCTTGCAATCAAAAACAGATTGCAGGCACTGGGATAATGCAAACCGCAAATATTTATAATTATTTTATCATTTTCTATTGACAAAGCGATCACTTCGTGTTATAATTTGACTATAGCAAGCGTTCGCTTGACCGCTTTTATGGAGGTAGATCATGAAATCGTATCCCCCGCGCTCACTCAAGGATGACAAACTGGAAAAGTTAATATGGTTCTTGCCCGGGCTTGCATCAACCTTGCTGATCATTTTCATCGGCATTTTATATATTGCGCCGTTTGCCTTTATTGGTGCGGCGCTGTTCAAAATGCACGGCTGGATCGCGCTGCTCGTGCCTGCGCTGGGCGTGCTGATTGCCGCTATTGCGGTGCTTTGCATCATTGCAAGCTACAGAAGCAAATCGCGCCGCTTGATCAAAAAGGCGTGCAAGCGCAACGGCTACCGACTCAAAATATGTCACAGCCTTTTGACCACGGTTATAAGCGCGCGTCAGGGCCCCGACATGATCATTGATGCGGGCGAGGAGGTGTTTGCGATCAAGTACATGCCGATCCTTCTGCGTCAGCTGCAGGTCACCTTCAATCGCACGCACGCGACCATGCAAAACACCCTGCGATTTTTGACCAAGCCCATGTTCCCCATCCCCGTCAAAAAGAAGCTGAAATTTGACACCGACCATATTTTCGTGCGTCCCGATCAGAAATTGGTCAAGGTGATACTGTTCTCGCCCACACCCGTGCGCGTGTACGGCCACAAGGAAAAGGAAGAGAGCGGCGGTGGCGGCGCGGCTGCAGATTACCAGCCCGACGTCACGGGCATGACCATGGTGGTGCAGGCATCCAAATACGGCAACAAGATGCGCATGGCGACGCTCAAGCCACTGGAGACCGAATACAGCGAATTTGAAATGGACAACGGCATGCAGGACGTTTGGGGCACATACACCTTTGGCGGCTTTGCGTTTGCAAGATATTTGGACAGATTGGAATTCGAACGCAAGGTCAAAAAGGAAAAAGCACATAAGCAAAGCAAAAACGCGTGGGAGAAATACCGTCTCGGCTAACCCTCACCACACGGACGACCTCAACGATAAAAAGTTTTCGCCCGCCTTTTTCAAAAGGCGGCGCAGTGGAGGGCGCGCAGCCCTCCTCGCTCGTCGCAACGAGCGAAACTCTTTATCGCCGATCTTTTTGGTTCTTTTTCTTGCGGCTACATAGCCAAGAAAAAGAACGGAGAGAATTCCATCAATGTAACAAAACAA
>JAGBXH010000103.1 GCA_017629395.1 Clostridia bacterium
CTGTCCAAGCTTGACAAGAAGGCTGAATAATACGTCAATTTCATATTCTTGCCCACCGCGAAAATTTTTCGCGGTGGGCTTTTTTGTAACGTTTTGGCAACAAATCCCCAACATTACGCAAAAAACGGTAGCGTACAATATAGGCACAAAGCAACAAGGAGGACACAAACATGTCTAAAATCGCAGAAACCAATGGAAAGATCGCCCAAAAGGTAGTTGGGGGCTACAAGAAAATCGAAACCGGCGTTGTGGACGGCTACAAGAAGATCGAGACCGGTGTGGTCGAGGGCTTTGAAAAGGTGACCGATAAGTGTGTTGACGTGCTGTTTGCCAAGGAGGGCGAGAGTACCGAGGACGTAAGGGCAAGACTTTCCGGCAAGAAAAACAAGACTGGCGCAGAATAAACTCACTATAAATTTGATTGAAAGAGGTAATTATGATGAACAAGAATGATCAGCAGTATATGGCACAGAAGATCCGCGCACAGTACGTGGAAAAGCAGACCGGCGAGATCGACGCACTGCGCGCTTTGGACGCCAAGGTCAAGCGTCCCGCAAACGTATTCGCTTACGTATTCGGCAGCCTGTCCGCCATCATTATGGGCGCGGGCATGAGCCTTGTCATGACCGACGTTGGTGCAGCCATCGGTATTGCCGACGCGTTGGTGCCCGGCATTGCAATCGGCGTTCTCGGTCTGGGCATGGCGCTTCTGACCTATCCCATTTATAAGGGAATCCTCGGCAGTCGCAAGAAGAAGTACGCAGCACAGATCCTTAAGCTCAGCGAGCAGTATCTGAATAAGCAATAAAGCATTTTTCGGGCAGCCATAAGGGCTGCCCGAAAAATATTTGAGAAAATCCATGAATTCCGCTAAAAAAACGAAAACGCAAACAAAACTTTAACATTTCTGTGTTATACTATACGCATAAAAGCCAAAATATGCCGTTGGAGGATGACAATATGTTCAAAATTTTGGTTGTAGAGGATGACAGAGATCTGAACCGTTCGGTATGTTCCTTCCTCAACAATAGCGGATATGAAGCGGTGGGTTGCCTTGATGCGGAGAGTGCATACGACGAGATGTACAAGACCACGTTCGATTGCATCGTTTCGGATATTATGATGCCGCGCATCGACGGCTTTGAGTTTGCCAAGACCGTGCGCTCGCTCAATGCAGACGTTCCGATCCTGTTTATGACCGCACGCGATGATTTTGCGTCCAAGCAAAGGGGATACCGTATCGGCATTGACGACTACATGACCAAGCCCGTTGACCTTGACGAGATGTTTTTGCGCATCGGTGCGCTTTTGCGCCGCTCCAAGATCGCGTCCAGCCGTCGCCTTGAGGTGGGGGATTTCGTCATGGATGCGGACGAGAGAAGTGCTGCCTTGAACGGTGAGGAGATACCCTTGACGGCAAGAGAGTTTGATCTGCTTTATAAGCTGCTCTCTTACCCGAAAAAGACCTTTACTCGCACGCAGCTCATGGATGAATTCTGGGACGTGGACACGCAGACAAGCACCAGAACGGTGGACGTGTATATGACCAAGCTGCGCGCCAAGCTCTCGGCATGCGACTCCTTTGAAATCGTGACCGTGCACGGACTTGGCTACAAGGCGGTGATCAAATGAAAAAGCCGACCTTTCGCAGATTTCTTCAGGAGTTCAGCAGCTTTCTTTTGTTCTTTATAACGATAGGGTTTGTGGTCTCTTGCTGCATGACGCTGTTCTTGAACGTTCTTGCTGACCAAATGGGGATAGAATACACCTCCGATAACATTGCAGGCGCTGCCAAGATCACGTTTCTCAACGTGATCATCATTACCGTGCTTTTCAAAACCGCTGACTTTATTCGTCGCAGGATCATGGTGGACAGACCCGTTAAGCTGATTACGGATGCTGCTGAAAAAATCATGAACGGAGATTTTTCCGTGCGCGTAAGTCCCATGCACGGCTCGGGTATGGAGGGGTTCAATCAGATCGGTGAATCGATCAACGCCATGGCAGAGGAGCTTTCCGGTGTGGAAACCTTACGTACCGATTTTATTGCCAACGTATCGCATGAGATGAAAACGCCCTTGACCGTGATGCAGAATTACGGCAGACTTTTGCAATCGGACGGCTTGACGGATGCGCAGCGCATGGAATACGCGGGAGCAATCACGGATGCCTCGCATCGTCTTGCTGATATGATGACCAATATTCTGAAGCTTAATCGCCTTGAAAACCAGCAGGTCTATCCCAATCTGACTGTTTACGATCTGGGAGAGCAGCTGTGCGAGTGCCTTTTGCAATACGAGAGCGTTTGGGAGAGTAAGAATATTGAGATAGAAACCGATATTGCCGAAGAGGTGCTCGTTTCTGCTGATGCAGAGCTGCTTATGCTTGTGTGGAACAATCTGCTCTCCAATGCCTTCAAATTCACCGATAAAGGCGGTAAGGTCACGCTGACGCTGACGGCTGATCAAACGTACGCCACCGTGCAGGTAAGCGACACTGGCTGCGGCATGAGCGCGGAGGTTGGCGCACATATTTTTGAAAAGTTCTATCAAGGCGACACCTCCCGCGCCACGCAGGGAAACGGACTCGGCCTTGCGTTGGTCAAAAGGGTGATCGATATTACAGAGGGTGAGATCGGTGTGCGCAGCACTCCCGGTGTCGGTACGACGTTTGCAGTCAAGATCAGGAGGGCAGAGGATGAACTGGAAAAAGCTCGGTAAAGCATTGCTGTTTCCGCATATGGCAGTGATGATATTGCTTGTGCCGCTTGCCACCGTTTTTCTTGTATGGTCCATGATGTTCCTTGGCACACAATCGCCTGTCGCTATTGCGTCCTACGTCACAGCAGCGTATACCTTAACGGTATGGTGCTTCAAAATCCCGTATTTGATCCGCTTTTTCAAGACCTTCAAGCAACAAAACAAGCTTGCAAAAAGGTGGCAGGAGGATGCGCGCCTGCGCATGAACGTTTCCTTGTATGGGACGTTTGCTTATAACGCCTTATACGGTGTTTTTCAGATATGGCTGGGACTGCGCCATGAGACCTTTTGGTTTTTGTCACTTGGCGCGTATTATATCTGTCTTGCCGTTATGCGGCTTGTGCTGCTTTTGCATACGGGCAGATATGCACCGGGGGAGCGTATGCGCACAGAGCTGAAAAAATATCGCGCTACGGGTACGGTTTTTCTTATCATGAATCTTGCCCTTGCGCTGATGGTGTTTTTTATGGTATATTGGAACAGAACCTTTGAACACCATATGATCACGGCGATCGCTATGGCAGCGTACACGTTTCTTTCCTTTACGCTTGCCATTCTCAACGTGATCAAATACAAAAAATATCAAAGCCCCGTTTTTTCGGCAGCTAAGGCAATCAGCTTTGCATCAGCTTGCGTTTCCATGCTGACGCTGACCTCCACCATGCTGACCACCTTTCAAGACGGGAGCATGGACGCCTCCACGCAAAAGCTGATGCTTGGCTGTGTGGGAGCAGCCGTTGTGGCGATCGTTACGTATATCGCGATCTATATGATCGTACACAGCACGAAAAAACTCAAGGAAGAGGTTAAAAATGGAGAATAATCAACAAGAGCAATCCGGATTTTCTTATACCTATTCTGCGCGACAGCAGGCGGAGATCAAGAGGATCCGTGAAAAATATACGATGCCAACGCAAGATGAGAGCAAGCTTGAGCGGCTGCGCCGATTGGATGCCAGCGTGGGTCATACGGCGCGCTCGGTTTCATTGGTGTTTGGTGTGATCGGGACGCTGGCGCTCGGCTTTGGCATGAGTCTTTGCATGACCGATTTCGGCGCAATGCTCGGCTTTTTCGGAAGCACTGCGTTTGTTATAGGCATTACGATCGGTGTTGTGGGCGGTGTGCTGGCAGGTCTTGCATATCCCGTGCATCAGGCAATCGTCAAGGCAAGGCGCAAAAAGCTCGCGCCCGAGATCCTGAGGCTGAGCGAAGAGCTGATGAAATAATGCGTGCGAACGGTGGAGACAAATAAGTCTCCACTGTTTTTTGTTTTCTTGTTGCAATTTGTTCATTTATGTGTTATAATGAATTCAAATCGATTTGGAAAGAGAGTAGGCACATGCAATACGATTTTACAACCATTATGGACAGGCGCGGAAAGGATGCGCTTGCCGTTGACGCACTTGGCCACGGTTGGGCTCCGGATGCCCCCAAGGAGGGATTCGACGCAATACCAATGTGGGTAGCGGATATGAATTTCGCTACTGTTCCCACGATTTCGGAGGCGATCATTGCGCGCGTGAACCATCCTGCGTTTGGCTATTTTGAGCCAAGAGAGGAATATTATCAGGCAATTATCGACTGGCAGTATGACCGCAAGGGCGTGCAAGGCCTGGAGAAAAAGCATATAGGCTATGAAAACGGTGTGCTGGGCGGCGTGGTATCCGCACTTGCCACCCTGTGCTCGCGCGGTGATAACGTGCTGGTGCTCAGCCCCTTGTATGCAGGCTTTCACGGCTCACTTTCCAATAACGGCTATCATATTGTAGAGAGCCGCCTTGTGCAGGATGAGCAGGGAACGTGGCGCATTGATTTTGAGGACGTTGAGCAAAAGATCCTGCAAAACCGTATTCACGCAGCCATTTTCTGCTCGCCCCATAATCCTACGGGACGTGTTTGGGAGCGTTGGGAAATCGAGCGCATCATGGGCTTGTTCCAAAAGCACGACGTGTACGTGATCTCGGATGAGATCTGGTCGGACATTCTGTTGGACGGGCACAAGCATATTCCCACGCAGTCTGTCAGCGAGGATGCAAAAATGAGAACGATCGCCATGTATGCACCCTCCAAGACCTTTAATCTTGCAGGATTGATCGGTGCATATCATATCATTTATAATGACCGTTTGCGTGACCGCATGGAAAAGGAATCCTCACTCTCTCACTATAATTCCATGAACGTGCTTTCCATGTACGCGTTGATCGGTGCGTATACTGCAGAGGGACGCGAGTGGGTGGATCAGCTTTGCGGCGTGCTTTCCGAAAACGTGGACTATGCGTGCAACTATATTGAGCAGCACTTTGCGGGTGTTAAGGTATCCAAGCCGCAGGGCACGTACATGCTGTTTATCGATTGCGCGGAGTGGCTGGCAGCGCACGGCAAAACGCTTGACGAGCTTGTCAAGATGGGCTGTGACGTGGGCGTTGCATGGCAGGACGGACGCGCACACGGCGGCATCGATCAGATCCGCATCAACCTTGCACTGCCAAAATCTTTGGTCGCAGAGGCGTTTGACCGACTTGACCGTTACGTATTTAACCTGTGAAATTACATAAATGTAATATAAAAACAAATTTTCTCATTTTGAAAGGAGAAACATCATGATCAAGTATGAAATTAAAGGTGAAACTCTTCCCGTAGTCATTTGCTACCCCGAGCAGGGTGAAACGCTTTGCTCCGAAAACGGCGCGATGAGCTGGATGAGCCCCAACATGAAAATGTCCACCAATGCAGGCGGCTTGGGCAAAGCGCTCGGACGCATGATCTCCGGCGAATCGATTTTTCTCAACGAGTTCACTCCCGAGGGCGGTGCAGGCATGGTTGCGTTTGCATCCTCCTTCCCGGGCTCTATCCTCGCATACCACGTCACCCCCGGAAACGGTATTATCGTGCAGAAGAAGGGCTTCCTTGCAATGGAAAAGGGACTGGATCTGTCTAATCATTTCCGTAAAAAGGTGAGCGCAGGCTTCTTTGGCGGTGAAGGCTTTATCATGCAGAAGATCTCGGGTGACGGTATCGCGTTCATCGAGATCGACGGCAGCTGCATTGAGTACGAGCTCAAGGCAGGTGAGAGCATGATTCTGGGTACTGGTTATCTTGCTGCTATGAGCGAGAGCTGCACGATGGAGGTAGAGATGCAGAAGGGCGCTAAGAACGTTCTGTTCGGCGGTGAGGGTCTGTTCAATACCCGCGTAACCGGCCCCGGCAAGATTTGGGTACAGTCCATGCCCATCGTAGCGACCGCTGCTGCCATCGCTCCTTACGTTGCGTCCGGCAAAGACTGATTTATGATATGAAGCATTCATTTGCATACGAGGGCGACCGCTTTGTTTTGGACGGTCAGCCGATTACCGTCATGTCGGGCGCGGTGCATTACTTCCGCACCCTGCCCGAATGCTGGGAGGACAGACTTACCAAGCTCAAGGCGTGCGGCTTAAACACCGTAGAGACCTATACCTGCTGGAATCTGCACGAGCGCAGGGAAGGGGAGTTTGATTTTTCGGGGCTTCTGGATATTGAAAAGTTTATCGAAACCGCGGAAAAGCTGGGGCTTTTGGTCATTCTGCGTCCCGGTCCTTACATCTGTGCGGAGTGGGATTTCGGCGGCTTGCCCTCGTGGCTTCTGTCCTATCCCGACATCGCGCTGCGCTGTGACGATCCGCTGTACCTGGAAAAG
>JAGBXH010000104.1 GCA_017629395.1 Clostridia bacterium
AAGTTTGATAGGTCAGAGGTGTAAGTGCAGTAATGCATTCAGCCGACTGATACTAATAGACCGAGGGCTTGAACCTCCTATGGTTCAAGTTTACAGTATTACTTGAGTTTCATTTTCTACTCATCCTTATTCGTCTTGTCAATGATAAATGAAAGATTCCGGTACGGCGAGAGCCGTCCTTTTTTAATGCTTTTCTATCACTCGGCACGGTATAACCGTGCTTTTTTATTTTAATTTTCTTGACTTCTGAGGTTCCTCGTGATAAAATATCCTTAGAAACTTACTCTTGTGAGGTATCAATGAAACATATTTGCCCCGATAATTTGCTTGATTTTGCATTTGTCAATTTTGATACGCTGCAATATCCCGTACGCGGTATTTTCTTTTATTTGCATGGCTATACCGATGCGACTATGTTCACGCAGAGCAATGAAATGGCTGCTTTGTTTGGAAAGCACGGCATTGCTTGGGTATTTCCGTATTACAGCGTGTGGGCTTGGATGAGCCGTAGCTCGCAGATCTTTAACGAGCAGGTGCTTGACGCGGTATATGAACGCCTGGGCGTGGACGACACGGTACCTTTGATGATAGGTGGCGGCAGCATGGGCGGCCTGACTGCGCTGAATTATCTGGTGTACGGCAAGAGAGCTGCCATTGGTTGTGCTCTAAATTGTCCTGTAACCGATATGAATCAGGTTTATGAGGACTATTTTGATTTCCGGCGCGCCATTCTGTCAGCTCACATAGAGGAGCAAGAGGACCTGGATGCCGTGATGGCACGCTATTCTCCCGTGCGCTTTGTAAATCAACTTCCCAAAATTCCATATTTCCTGCTTTATGGGCAAAACGACACCTATTTCACGGATTTGCAAAGACCGCCTTTCTTACGAGAATGCGATCAAAACGGCTTGTCGTATGAGCTTTTGATCCAACCGCAGATGGGGCACTGCGACATGAGCAATTCCCCCGACGCATATCAGCGTTTTTGCGATTTCTTGATTTCTTTACCCGATAAGCAATAAATAACCGCCGAGAGTAACCGTTTGGTCGCTCTCGGCGTTACGTATTGAAGCTATAGACAAACGAAAAAATTTATGCTATAATTTTCTAAAACCACCAACCTTTTTCAAAATCCGTGTCTATATGGGTGAAAGCTTTCAACGAGGTACAAACAAGTGAACAGACAAGATGCTGAAAAAATTATAACTGAATATCTCAAGCCCATCTTCGGATTTGCGCTGAAGCGGTGTAAAAATGCACACGATGCGGAGGATCTGTCGCAGGATATCGTATTAAAAGCGTTCCGCGCGCTTTTGATCAAAGACGATATTGGTGATGTTAGCAAATTTATATGGACGATTGCACATAATGCGCTCAGTAATTATTATAGAGATGCCGCAAAAAGCGTTATTGGCGTATCTATTGATGAGGTAGCAGAGATCATTGCCGATCCCGACTCAATGTTGGCAGATGACGACACTGCTGATACTATCCGTAGATTGCAGAGCGAAATCGCATATCTTTCAAAACTCCAACGCAAGATCGTAATTGCATACTATTTTGAAAATCGCAAGCAAGCCGATATTGCTAAGGATTTGGATATTCCTCTCGGTACAGTCAAATGGCACTTGTTTGAAGCAAAAAAAGAATTGAAACGAGGTATGGATACTATGAGAAAAACAAGTGAGTTGAAATTTAATCCTATCAAATTCACCTCAGTTGGAATTAACGGTTCTATCGGAACGAAATCTTGTGATGAATTTTTCCGTTCTGCACTTTCCCAAAATATTTGCTATTGTGTACGTAACGAGGCAAAAACGGTAAATGAAATTGCTGATGCCCTTGGTGTTTCACCCGTATATGTAGAAACCGAAGTCGACTTCTTGGAGGAATACGGTTTTCTAAAGCAAATCGGGGATAAGTATATCGTTAATTTTATCATCAGTGAGCCGACTGCTGAACTTTTGACAATACAGGATACGATGTATAAGAAAGCTGCAGGTTTATTTGCAAATGAGCTTTATGACGAGTTAGTGAATATTGAAATTTTGGATGATGAGAATATTTTCTGTAATAAAATGCTTCAAGATTCTACCAAAGAAAATCCCATGAGAGATAAAAACTTCCTTTTGTGGTCGCTCATACCGTATATTGCCGCAATGTCGGGCGAAAAGCTTATGGATAGCGCGATCTCCTTTGAAGAGGTCGCTACGATTCGTCCAGACGGAGCACACAATATTGCGCATGCTGCCGTTGTTTCCGAAGAAATAAAGTTACCGGACAATTACGTTTATATGAGGGATTGGTGTGGACCGTATTACAACACCTATGCAGATTGTACACTTTGGAAGGTCGATAGTGAATGGTCGGGACGCCGCATGGGGGTAAATCAATATGAGAGCGAAGTGTCCAAGCGTGTTCTTGCATTATACGCACATGAAAAAGAGAATCTCCTTTCGCAAGAGGATTACGCATGGCTTTCCGAGCGCGGCTATCTCAAGTTTTGGGGAGACTACGACGGATGCTTTAAGACGGCATGGCAGATGATTGTTTTGAGTAACAAAGATATTCAAGAAAAGCTTCTCGCAATCGGTGAAAAAATCAAGGCCAAATATAAAGATGACTTTGATGTCATCAAAGCACCCTATATGGAAGCTGTGTTGGATTCAGTTCCTGCGCATTTGCGAAAAGTAAAAGAATATGAGCTTCAATTCTTGTTCCATTGTGACGGTTGGTTCTTGCTCCATTGTATCGTTGCGCTTTTAAACAATGGCAAGTTAAAGCCTCCGACGGAAGAACAGAAAAAATCCCTTACTACGCTTATAGTACAAAACTAACAATGATACCGCCGAGAGTAGCCGTTTGGCTGCTCTCGGCGGAGATTTTCATGTAGGGGAGGATATCATCCTCCCGCCAGCGTTGGTTTTATGTAGCGACACCCAATCGGAAGCCCAATGTCATTACTGGCGGGAGGATGATATCCTCCCCTACAAACAAGGAGCATTGCTTGTCCGAAAAACCACCGCCATAGAGTCATCTCGGCGGTGGTTTTTGCATTACGTTATTCTTTCTTTTTCTTGATCACAAGCACTGCGCAAGCGGTGATAACGGCAAATCCAGCAAGGCAAACGCTTGCGTTACAGCCCTTTTCGGGGGCGGTAGGCTCTGTTTCGTGCTGCGTAGCGGGGGGCTCGGTAGCAGGTACTTCGGTCGTGGCAGGCTCGGTGGTTTGGGGCTCTTGGGTGGTGGGTTCTTCGGCGGTGCCGTTGCCAATGACGTTAAG
>JAGBXH010000013.1 GCA_017629395.1 Clostridia bacterium
AATTGGCGACCCGGATGGGGCTCGAACCCACGACCTCTAGCGTGACAGGCTAGCGCTCTAACCAACTGAGCTACCGGGCCAAATGGTGGGAACAATAGGGCTCGAACCTATGACCCTCTGCTTGTAAGGCAGATGCTCTCCCAACTGAGCTATGCTCCCATTTGACTGTCGTTCTCGCGACGACTCATATAGTATAGCACGACTCTTTTGATTTGTCAATAGGTTTTTCAAACTTTTTTTGATTTTTTTCAAAATGTACCAAAAGTTCAAAAGAGGGCGATTCCCATCACCCTCTTTTGTGCTTATTCGCCAAACATACTGTCCACATCGGTCTTGCCGAAGTAGTATTTCTTATCACAGAAGCGGCAGCAGACCTCCAGCTGCTCTCCCTTGCCTTCTGCTGCCTGCTCGGCAAGCAGCTTTTCCATTTCGCCCTTTCCAAGCGTGATCAATGCCTTCTCCACACGCTCGCGCGAGCAGTTGCACTTATACTCCACTTCCAGCTCATCGAACACGTCGTATTCGATACCCTGAAGTGCAATGTCCGCAATTTCCAAATTACTCATGCCGCGGTCAAACAGCGAGGACACGTTGGACAGCGCGCTGATATTCTTTTCCAGTGCCTCCACCGTTGCGTTATCCGCAAAAGGCAGCAGCTGGATCAGCACGCCACCCGCAGCGCGGCAGCTCCAATCGGTATCCACCAGCACGCCCAACGCGCACACGGTGGGAATCTGCTCGCTCTGCGCAAAATACGTTGCCACGTCCTCGGCAATCTCGCCGCTGACCAGCTCGCAGGATCCGTTGGTAGGCAACTCGCCGCCCATATCCTTGATCATGGTCAGAAGTCCGTGACCGACAGCACCACCCACGTCCAGCTTACCGTTTGCCTTGAGCGGCAGATCAACGTCCGGATTCTGAATATTACCGCGCACGTTACCGTAGTAATCGCTGACCGCCAGTACCCTGCCCGCAGGGCCGTCACCGCCCAGCATGACGGTCACGGAGTCCTCCTTCTCGCCCATCATGCAACCGATGATCGAGGTCACGGTCATAAGACGCCCCAGCGTGGCGGTGGCAAGCGGTGTGGTATTATGGTAAGAGATCATGGTATTGACGATCTCTTTTGAATTGATGACGTGAATACGCGCGCTTCCGTCACGGGTCATAGCGCGCAAAATGCTTGATGCCATTGTATGAAAATCTCCTTACGTATTTTTCTTTGCTCTTGCGGCGAAATACCACCGCTCCGTGTTTTCTTCGGGGGCTGCGAAATCAAAATTCGCCCACACGCCCAAAAATTCAAAGCCCGCACGGTCAAGTGCAGCCTTGATCTCAGAGAACTCGTAGCAGCGCTCGGTCTGCACCTCGTCAGCCCTTGTGAAGCTGCCGTCGGCATTTTGCTCAAACAGCGACAAATAAAACTGACACAGCTTGGTTTGCGAGTCATAGGCGTTTTGCCAGCCGCAATAGATCTCCTTTTTATTCCCTTGCTCGTCCTCCATCTCGTCCTCCAGAACGTAGGCACGGTCACCGTACACCTCGCGAAAACGGTAAGGAGTATTCATATCAAACAAAAACAGCCCGTCCGGGTCAAGGTAATTATGCACGCAGGCAAAGCAAGCGTCCAGGTCGCCGTTTCCCGTCAGGTAATTCAAGCTGTCCAAGCAGCAACTCACAGCGCCAACCGTGCCGTACAGCTCAAAGGCGCGCATATCCTGCAAAATAAACAAGGGGCGTTTTTCCAACTCCTCGTCCAGATCGCTTGCAAGCATCGCCTCGCAAAGCATTTCCTCGCTGCCGTCCGCACCGATCATATCGTAACCGCGCCGCGCAAGCTCTAAGGTCATTTTTCCCGTACCGCAGGCAAGATCCAGCAGCAAAACGGGGCGCGTGGGCAGAAAGCGGTCAAAGCACGCTTCAAAAAAATCTGCCCACGCGCCGTAGTCAAGCTCCGCGTTGAGCTTGTCGTATACGCGCGCGATCGCGCCGTAGCCGTCATAAGCCGTCATATAAGCTTCTCCGTTTATCTCTCTTTTCAATATCGTCAAGCACCTTCAGATACCCCTCGCTGCTGTATTTCAGGCAACGGTTCACACGGCTGATGGTAGCCGTGCTCAAACCGGTAGTGGCAGCGATCTCATTATAGATATGCCCGTCTCTGAGCATTTTGGCAGCTTGCATACGTCTGGACATTTCCTGCAGCTCGGCAGGCGTGCACAGATCCGCAAAAAAGTCGTAGCAGTCGTCGATGGTCTCCAAAGTCAATATTCCCTTGAACAAATAGGTCAGCTTTTCATCCTTATTGACGTTACTCATAGGATCCTCCGTTTTTTGAATTAGGGGGAATGCGTTCATTTTGTACAAAAAGTTTATCATATGCTTAAAATTATTATAACATTTCCCGATGAATATGTAAAGAGTCTTTTTGAAATTTTATCAACTTCTTTGCGGATTTTTTTGTAACAAATCATTGATATGCGTCAATTTGTTATTGACTTTCATGTCGGTATGCTGTATAATAATGGGGTAAAATGAATTTTCTATCAATTTGGAGCTTATAATGGAAATTAAGGTTGGAAAAAAGATCAAGCTGCTCAGAAAAAAGAACGACGTCACGCAGGACAAGCTTGCCGCATATCTCGGTGTGACCCCTCAGGCGGTTTCCCGTTGGGAAAGCGAGACCTGCTATCCCGATATTGAATCCCTGCCTGTCATTGCCGATTTCTTTGGCGTCAGCATGGACGAGCTGATGTGCTACGACTCCTTGCAAAAGGAGCAAAAGGTGGCTGAATACATTGAAAAGGTTGAAGCGCTGTACGACCGCGACGAGCTGGCAGAGGCACTGGCGCTTTTGCGCGAGGCGATTGCAGAGATCCCCTCCTCCTTTGAGCTGCAGCTGGAGCTGGCATCCACGCTTTCTGCCATCAATGCGGACGGCAAGCCCCGCCGCGCAGACATGCAGGAGGCAGTTTCCTTGTGCATGCACATCCTGGAGGACTGCACCGACGACCTTTTGCGCGACCGCACCAAGAAAACGCTTTGCGACATCTACTCGCACCAGCTGGGTGATGACGAGCGCGCGCAGGACATTGCAAACAAGCTGCACAGCATGAGCTTCTCCAAGGAGATCATCAAGGCGACCGTGTTGACCGGTGACGTTGCGTTCAATCAGGCGCAGCAAAACCTGATTTTGTTTGCGGACAACATGTGGTGGCATATGTACAACATTGCTTGCGTACCCGATATTTCGGGCGACCATTACACCGTGGACGAAAAGATCGCCATTCTGCAAAAGGCGGTGGATCTGTTCTTACTGCTCTTTGGCGAGAACGATCTGCTGTACTATCACGACAGACTTGCCAACTCCTACCGTCAGCTTGCCATGTTCTATCTCATGAAGGGCGACAAGGCAGCAGCGCTTGCATGCGCGGAAAAGATGGCTGACCACGCCATTGCCTACGACACCCGCCCCGAGCAGGCAGCCTACACTTCCCTGCCCATCAACTGCGTGCAGTACGAGAAAGAGCCCGAGGGCGCGACCAAGTGCGCTAAGCTCTTGGCAGGCAAATTTGGCAGCCGCATCTGGGCACCTATCCGCGATACCGCAGAGTTCCGCGCCATCATGGCACGCATGAGCGAGTTTGCGTAAACAAAAAAAGAAAGCGACCTGCTTTGCGAGAGTTCTCATAAGGATGTTTGGATAATCCAAAATTGTAGGGACAGGCGTCCTCGACTGTCCGCAAATCGAATTAACCCGATACGGAGAAATTGCTGATAAATACATAAAACAATTAAATGATTTTTATGAGCATTTGTCGGTTGAAAAATATGTACTAATGCCTAACCACATCCATTTTTTGCTTTGGGTAAAGGAAAAAAAATAAG
>JAGBXH010000105.1 GCA_017629395.1 Clostridia bacterium
CGCACCTTTTTTTGTCTAACCTGATCGGTTAGCCGATCAAACCAACGGTTGCTTGACAGGGAACGGTACGCATGGTACAATGGTCGCGTAGTATGTGTGAAAGGAGCGTGATTCACTTGGCGAAGCACTCAAAGAAAAAGGACAGTCCAAAAAAGCCAAAGCAGGAAAAGCTGCCCATGAAACGGGTGATACGGAACAATCTGTATATGCTAAGGATCATCCACAGCGTTGACCCTTGGCTGATCCCGCTGCGCCTTGGCATGGCGGCATTGGTCAGCGCAACCTACTTTTTAGGCTCGACCTACCTTTTGCAATATGCACTGAACGCTGTCGGCGAGGGCAAGGGGTTTTACGATATTTTATGGATGGCAGTACTGTTCGTGGCGCTTGAGCTGTCTGCCGATCTGCTCAATAACGCCTTTTGGCAGCTGTATTATGAAAAGCGCAGGTATGCGGTCGGGCAGCAGGTCAATCTGAAGATCTTTGAGCATGCCGACAAGGTAGAGCTTGCCTGCTATGAGAATCCCGAATTTTACGATAAGTTCGTCAAGGCGCTCGGAGAAGCAGATGACCGCGCTATGAACGTGCTGGATAATGTGGCGGGCATTCTTTGGTGTGTGGTCGACCTGGCGCTTTGTGTGGGCTTGGTGGTGTCGGTGCATCCCGTGTTCTTGCTGTTCGCGCTGATTCCGCTTGTAACCATCCCGTTACGTGCGAAATATCAAAAGGGCGTGCATGACAAGGATATGGAGATCCGTAAGATCGACCGCCGTAAAGGATATCCCCACCGCGTGTTTTTCGTGGCGGAGTATGCCAAGGAGCTGCGTCTGACCCGTATGCCGGGATATCTGCTCAAATATATGAAGGATGCTTCCGAGACCTGCAGACGCATCCATGCCCAAAAGGGCTTATTTCTGACCGTGATCGAATGCGGCTGCATCGTTTTCGGAAACATACTTCCAACCATATTGACTACGGTATATGCCGTTTGGCGCACTGTTGTGCAGGGACTGATGGGATATGGCGATTGCTTTGTGGTGCTTAACACGACCTCGCGCATTTCGGGTGTGCTGCTGGATTCCCTGGAGGAGTTCATGAATTTCAGAAAAAACGCCCAATATATAGACACCATGCGGGAGTTTTTGGATTATCAACCTAAGCTGACGGACGGTGATACACCGCTGCCCAAGGGTGGGGACATTGAGCTGCGCCACGTGAGCTTCCAATACGAGAGTGCAGCCGCGCCCACGCTGCAGGATATTTCCATGACCTTTGGCGCAGGGCAGCGCATTGCCATCGTGGGCGCAAATGGCGCGGGAAAATCCACGTTGGTCAAGCTGCTTCTGCGGCTTTACGATGCCGAGGGTGAGATTTCGTATGGCGGCGTGCCGATCCGTGCGCTCTCCATGCGCGAATATCGCGATATGTTTGCGGCAGTTATGCAGGATTTTCACTTGTTCGCGGTGAGTGCCGCTGAAAACGTGACGCTTGCGCGGCGCGTCGAAGGAGATACCGAGAATATCATTGGCGCCATGCAAAGAGCGGGCATTTGGGAAAAGCTCTGT
The DNA here is from genome assembly GCA_017629395.1 of Clostridia bacterium. Classification (GTDB taxonomy): domain Bacteria; phylum Bacillota; class Clostridia; order Oscillospirales; family CAG-272; genus SVQP01. Next base: position 1,566 of record JAGBXH010000105.1, read on the forward strand.
CAAATCTGCGGGCTTGACGCCTGCATGACCCGAGAATTTGACCCTGCTGGAATTATGCTCTCGGGCGGCGAGGCACAAAAAATGGCGATTGCGCACGTGTATGCCAAGCAAAACCGATTTGTCATTTTAGATGAGCCGTCCTCAGCTCTTGATCCCATTGCGGAATACGAAATGTATCGCACCATGCTGGACGCCTGTGCAGATTGCGGCGTGATCTTTATCTCGCACCGCCTTTCCAGCGCGGTATTAGCGGACAAGATCTATCTGATCGATGGCGGCAGAGTTGCCGAGAGCGGCACACACGAGCAGCTCATGGCGCAGAACGGCATTTATGCAGACATGTTCCGCAAGCAGGCGGAGAATTACCGGGAGAGCGGGGAGGTGATTGCATGAGTAAAGCAAAAAAGACACCCAAGCAACGCAAACCGCGTGAAAAAGGTGCGCTCAAGGCGGATCTTTGGATGCTACGGTGTATCTGGCGTTACTCCCCTTGGTACGTGATCACAAACGTGCTGTACGGCATTATGATGGGTGCTTTGCCTGCGGCCGGACTTTTGTATACCGAGCACCTGTATAACGGAATCGAAGGCGGCACGGTGTTTGGCAAGCTGCTCGCGCTGATCCTTGCGTATATGGTTATTTTACTGATCGGGCGTGCGTTGCACACTGTGTATCAGCTTGTCATGCTGCCGCGCTTCCGCGAGGTCATCAACCGCAAGCTGTACAGTGATATCTTCGCGCATGCATCCAAGACTGACCTTGCCAATTACGACGATCCCGAGTTTTTTAACGAATTCATTTTCTCCATGCAGGGTGCATGGCCGCACGTCATCCAGCTGATTGAGGGTACGGGCGGACTGATCTCCAACGTTGTAACGATGCTTGTGGGCGTGGGCGTCATTGCGGGCGTCAGCCCCATTGTGGCGTGTATTCTGCTTGCTTCCGGGGTGTTCCGTATTTTAATTTCCCGACGCACCAATGCGCTGAGCAAAAAGCAGGAGGAAGAGATCACTCCCATGCGCCACCGCCGCGATTACATCAAGCGCGTATATACCACACCGGATTATGCCAAGGAGCTGCGCATTTCGCGCATTTCCGAGAATCTGCACGACGATTACCGAGAGGCGACAAAGGCGATGCAGAAAAACGCGGTGGAGTACGGCAAG
>JAGBXH010000106.1 GCA_017629395.1 Clostridia bacterium
CACGGGACCGCGCATGACGGCACAGCGTCCCGAAGCGAATACGACCTCGGGGTGCGCCTCGATGAATACCGGCTTCATGGTAAAGTCAAAGGTCAGCTCCTCGCCGTCCTTGACGTCAAAGTACGCATACCCCTTTTCCGTTTCTCCCTTGTAGCCGTCAAACCAGCCGGGAATGCGCACGGCAAGCCTTGCGTCACCGCCCGTCAGCTTGATTTTAACTTTACCGTTCTCGGGATACTTGGTTTGCTGCTCCAAGACGAGCATTTTACCCTCTCGCTCGATCGTGGTCACGCTTTGCATAAACTGGTGCACGTAAATGACCTCGCCGTCATCGGAATACAGCATATTGGCAATGGAGGGAATAAAGCGTACGATATTGGGCGGGCAGCAGGAGCAGGCAAACACCTCGCTGCGCTGCATGGGCGGCAGATTGACGCTGCGGTGGTGCACGCTGACGTCACGCTTGTGCATGCGGGGCATGATCTCTAAGGGGTTTTGGTAGAAAAAGCTCTTGCCGTCCAGGGAAAGGGAGGACAAAAATCCGTTATATATCACGCGCTCGACCACGTCGGAATACTTGGAGTCCGCCCCAAAGCGCAGCATGCGGTTGGCAAACAGCGCAAGCGCCAACGCCGCGCAGGACTCGGTGTAGGAAATGAGGTTGGGCAGGTCGTAATCCACGGTGAACGCCTCGCCCGCACCGCTCGATCCGATGCCGCCCGTGATATACATACGGCGGTTTGCCACGTTATCAAAGAGAGCCTCGCAAGCGGCTTGCAGCTCGCAATCGTTCGTATAATGCGCCACGTCCGCCATGCCGCAATACAGATACATAGCGCGCACAGCGTGTCCCTCGGCGGTTTTTTGCTTGCGCACGGGGACATGGCTTTGGGAATAAGAGGGATCCATCCAATCGGGGATGTTGATTTTGTCATGGCCGCGCGTATCCACAAAGTGCTTGGCAAGGTTTAGGTAGCGTACCTCGCCCGTGCATTCGTACAAACGCACGAGTGCCAGCTCGATCTCCTCGTGACCGGGGGTCATAAAGGGGGTGTCCGCATCGATGACAAATCTCTTTTCAATATAATCGGCATACTTGCACATAGAAGAAAGGAATTTGTCCTTACCCGTTGCCTCATAATACGCCACAGCCGCCTCCATGAGGTGTCCTGCGCAATAAAGCTCGTGCCAATCGCGGTTGGTAAAGCGGTTTTCGGGCTGCACGACGGTAAAGAAAATGTTAAAATACCCGTCCTGGCCTTGGTTTTGCGCGATCAGATCGACCAGCGCGTCAATTTTTTTCTCCAGTCTTTCATCGGGCTTGACGGCAAGCTGGTAAGCCGCGCCCTCAATCCATTTTGCCACGTCGCTGTCCCAGAAAAAGTGGGGCTTGTTTGGCATGCCCTCTTTCCAGTCGAAGCGGAAAGCGTCAATTCTGCCGGTATCGGCAAAGCGATCGTAGACGGCTTTTGTAGTTACGCGGCGCACAAGTGCCTGTTTCTGCTTCCAAAATCCGCCCGTGATGCGGGTTTGCGAAAAATTAACCGTTCTGTGTTGCATGCTCTACCTCCGAAGATTGAATTTTTTGCTTGGTCTGCGCAGCAAGATGTGCGCGCAACGCCTGCGTATAGGGGGACCATGCGGCATTTTCCTCACCGTAGGTCAGATTCAGCTCGTATTCCAAGGGGATCCAGGAGTCCAGTGAGGCTTCGTTATGCGAGAGCACCGCCTCCATGTTGTCAAGCGCCTTGTACAATTTGGCTTCGGGCGTTTGCTTTGCCTCCATTTCCGCACAGAGCGCGGCAAATTCGCTTGCATAGGGATCGGGGAGCATGGCAAGCAGGGCGTCCCACGCCTCTTTCTCGGTCATTTCATTGGTTTCGGTTTTTTCAAAGGAAGGCACGTCCCCCGTGATCGCCTCACCAAGGTCGTGAATGATGCACATGCGTACGACCTTATTCATATCCAGGTCGGGGTACTCGTCCGCACACAGCATGGCGAAAAGTGAAAGCCGCCAGGAATGCTCGGCAACCGACTCAGGGCGTCCCGAGGAGGTTTTGGAATGGCGCGTGTTGCACTTGAGCTTTTCCGCCACGCTCAAAAATTTGATCAATTGCTCAACCCGCATAGCATGTCCTCCGATAATGCTTGACTTTGCTTCGCTTTTATTATATAATAAAAGTGAACGTAAGTCAATACAAAGATTTTTTGGGGAGGACAAATATGCAGCATATATATCCGTTACTCTTAAAGCCCGCCGTCAAGGACTATCTGTGGGGCGGCAATCAGCTCAAAACGCGCTTTGGAATAGAGAGCGATTACGATATTACCGCAGAGGCGTGGGTGCTTTCCACGCACAAAAACGGGCAGAGCACGGTGCGTAACGGTGCTTTTGCGGGCAAGACCCTGGAAGAAGCCCTTGCCGCTTGGGGGCAGCGCGCACCCGACATTCTGGTCAAGCTGATCGATGCGCGCGACAGACTTTCTCTGCAGGTGCATCCCGATGATGCATACGCACGGGAGCATCATCAAAGCCCAGGCAAGACCGAGATGTGGTACGTGCTGGACGCTGCGCCCGGGGCTGCTTTGATCTGCGGCTTTGCGCGCAGCATGAGC
>JAGBXH010000107.1 GCA_017629395.1 Clostridia bacterium
CCCCCGAGGGTGCGCGTGACTACGTCGTTCCTTCCAGAATCCACCCCGGTTCTATGTACGCGCTGCCCCAGTCGCCTCAGCTGTACAAGCAGCTGCTGATGCTGTCGGGCTACGACCGCTACATTCAGCTGGCTCGCTGCTTCCGCGACGAGGACCTGAGAGCTGACCGCCAGCCCGAATTTACCCAGATCGACCTTGAGATGTCCTTTGCATCCATGGAAGAGATCATGGAGGTCAACGAAGGCTTTATCAAGAGAGTGTTCAAGGAAGTGCTTGGCGTGGATATCGCAACGCCCATGCAGCGCATGACCTTTGCCGAGGCAATGAACCTGTACGGCAGCGATAAGCCCGATACCAGATATGAAATGACCATCAAGGACATGTCCGCGGTGGTTGCTAATACCACTTTCCCCGTGTTCGCAGGTGCGCTTGCGGACGGCGGCAGCGTGCGTGCCATCGTGGCAAAGAACGGTGCGAGTGCGCTGACCAGAAAAGAGATCGACAAGCTGACCGAGCATGCAAAGGGCATTGGTGCCAAGGGCGTTGCCTTCATCCGCTGGGCGGATGCCGCTCCCAACTGCTCGTTTGCTAAGTTCTTAGCCCCCGAGGAGCTGGACGCGCTGATCGCAGCACTGGGGCTGGAGCAGGGCGACGTTGCGCTGTTCGTTGCCGACAAGGATAAGGTTGTGCTGCCCGTACTGGGTGCACTCCGTCAGTTGGTTGCAAAGAAGCTGGACATCATCCCCAAGGGTCAGTTCAACTTCCTGTGGATCACCGAGTTCCCGTTCTTTGAGTGGAACGAGGAGACCGGTGCTTGGGATGCAATGCACCATCCCTTCACTATGCCTTTGGAAGAGTGCCTGCCTTACCTTGAGAGCGATCCCGGCAAGGTACGCGCAAAGTGCTACGATATGGTGCTCAACGGCACCGAGCTGCTCTCCGGCTCGATCCGTATTACCGACTGGCAGCTGCAGGAGCAGATGTTCCGCGCGCTGGGTCTTACCAAGGAAGAGATCGAAGCAAAATTCGGTTTCCTGGTGGATGCATACAAGTACGGTGCACCTCCTCACGGTGGCTCCGGTATGGGTCTTGACCGTCTGGCAATGGTCATGCTGGGCGCAGACAGCCTGCGTGACGTCATTGCATTCCCCAAGGTACAGAACGCAAGCGAGCTGATGTCGGGTTGTCCCGCTCCCGCAGATCCCAAGGCAATGGAGGAGCTGCATCTGGCATTCGTTCCCGAAAGCAAAGAGTAAGTAACGACAATTTGGAGGGTAATATGGCTGCAAACACGATCAAGTTCAATAAGGGCAATACCTTGGCTGTTGCACACAGAGGTGTCAGCGGCTTGGAAACGGAAAACACCTGCGCGGCGTTTATCGCGGCTGGCAACCGCACCTACTGGGGCGTGGAAACCGACGTGTATCGCACCGCAGACGGCAAGTTTATTCTCAACCATGACGGCAACTTAAAGAGAATTGCGGGCGAGGATCTCGCGGTCGAGCAGGTCAGCTTTGACGTTGCGCGCGCAGCGACCTTATACGATAAGGACGGCGTCAAGAGAGGGGACTTGCACCTGGCAAGCGTGGACGAATACGTGCGCATTTGCAAAAAGTACGGCAAGATCTGCGTGTTGGAGCTCAAGAGCAATTTCACCGACGAGGAGATCGCAAGCCTTTGCGCGCTGATCAAGGAGCTTGACTATCTGGACGGTGTGACCTTTATCGCGTTCAACATTGAGAACCTCTACAAGGTGCGCGCGCTGTACCCCGAGCAGCCCTGCCAGTTCTTGACGGGAGACGTCAGCGATGCAACGCTGGCATGCCTTGCCGAGCATAAGCTGGACCTTGACGTGCACTATCCCGCGCTGACCAAGGAGCGCGTGGACGCGTTCCATGCAGCAGGCATCAAGATCAACTGCTGGACGGTGGACAATGCTGCCGACGGTGAGCGTCTTGCCGAGTGGGGCGTGGATTATATTACCACCAATATTTTGGAATAAAGACTTTCATCAAAGGGCGACCGCAAGGTCGCCCTTTGTATTTCAGTTTGTGCCTAAGAGCGGGCGATCACTGATCGCCCCTACGACTGATTGTGTTATGATTTTGCAATTCTAAAAGTCTAAACGGGCATGCCGTAGGGGCGATTCACGAATCGCCCGTTCTTAGCCCCAACAACTCTCCCTTGACAACCCCTGCATACTATGTTATAATGAACCAAACCAAAATCAAGGTATAAGGAGGGCTTTATGAAAAACCTGAAACGTTTATTGATTCCCGTTATGTGTTTGCTTCTTTGTGCGGTCATGGCGTTGCCTGCGTATGCGTTCAGTCCCAGCGATCCCAATGCATCGCCTTTGGAAGAATTTTTTGGCAACCTCACAATGATAATCATTGTGCTGTTCTTTGCTGCATTACAGTATATAGTTCCTATCCTGATCATTTTGGCAATATTGATCGTGGTTGTGGTCGTGGTCGCGTTTTTCGCTGTGCGTGCTTTCAGAAAGAGGTATAGAATTGTAAAGGTGAGCACAACACCCAAAACAGAGGATGAAGCCGAGAATATTACGGAAGATAAAACCGAATAGAGAGACGGGCGACCGCAAGGTCGCCCTATTGTGTTGCTTGGGATGTTATGTGAGAAAATCCAATCCGTTCTTTTTGGCACCGCGGGCGCAAAGAAGAACATATTTCGCTTCGCGAAATCAAACGCCGTTGGTTATTTCGCTCGTTGCGACGAGCGACAAGGGCGCTGCCCTTGACCTGCGAGCCTTTGAAAAGGCTCGATCCAAACTTTTCATGGGTTGGGTCATCCGTGTGGTGTGGTGCGTCTGATGATTTTTACTTGACAAACGTCACAATTTTGTGGTATAATAAATAAGATTATGGATATATAAGGGGAAACGCATGAAAACCTTACTTTGTATCGACGGAAACAGTATACTCAACCGCGCGTTTTACGGCATTCGCGCGCTGTTAATTGAAGAATAAGTATTAATTTGGATAGTGACAGAAACATGGAGATTTTTATTAGTATAGTCAACTTGGTGAATCTGCTATTTCAGCCAATAGCAAATATTTTCTTGAAAACAACCGTGTCTGTGGAAAACCCTATATGTGAGTTTAACAGATCTCGAATATCGGACGGTGAAGGGGGGTTCTTGTTTGGATCTCATGGAAATTTTGATCTTGTGGTGATCAACCGAAAGAACACTTCTGCTTTGATCAGAAATGTTTACTGTACAGCTTTATGCGAAGGTAAACTTCTTAAAGATAGAATTTTGTGCAAAACACTTCACTGTAGAAATTCTGATCTGTCAAATTGCGCTTGTACCAATATTCAAGAAATAAGTGTTTCTCCCAAAAGTTCTATACGGTATGCTGTTACATTCTCTGTAGGAGCGGATTTGTCTTTATGCGATAAGTTTGTCTTGCATTATTGCGATGGACTCAAAAATAAGAGAATCGTCATATGGAAAAAATAGTTGCTCATATGCTATAGCTCTATTGTATCATGCTGAACACTCTGTATCACATTTTTAGGAGTTATAATTGTGTATATTTATTCAATTAACACTATACAGCGGGTTTTACGGGAATTTGAAAATGAACTGATGGGATATTCGGTAGAAAAGAAATGTACCGATGATGGTTTGATTAATGTTTATATATTAAATGACTCTCTTGTTCTTTTAGCAGAATTTGTTGGCAGAAAAGTAGATTGTGTTGAGGCAGGAAAATGTCAAAAACAGCTCAATTTAAGTTGTTCATATTTAGACGATTTTACAGAAGAGGATATCTATTACTCTTTGCGCGTCGAGGAATTAACGCCTAATGTTATTAATTATAAATTTGATCGCGTTGGCTTTGCCAAAAAAATGTCACATGATTTTGGTATCTCTAATTTTTGGGAGGGCTTAGTTTCGTATGCACGTTACGAATATGACCGAAATTCATTTTGGTACTATACTGTTCTAGGCGAAGAGCCGGATGCAAACATAAAAATCAGTCGGATTTTCCCAGAATTGGACTTGAAAGCAAGATGCGATGCATGGCCAGGTAAACTTTATCATTTTGTTGTATTGGAATTTGAAGATGTGTTTGGCTATGTTCATAGAGCGTGTACGTATACGACAGGAAAGCCTCATTCATGTGTATTGAACATATGTAAATCATGGATTAAAACAGGAAGGCTCAAAGGTAGTGCCACATATATTGGATCGATAGAGCGAGATATGGAAGCGGCTTTTAACAGTTGGAGGGGAGTGCGACGTCAGAAACGACTTGAAGAACACTTGAAATATTTTAGTGTCGAAGTGTTTGTGAAAAAGCACGAGGATATTTTTGAAAACTTGCAATATGTGCTTGAGAATGCAAATGTTGGAAAATATAATAACATTGCAAGGAGCACCTATAGTCGACCAGTTAATAAATGGATATCAGAGGAATTGGTTTACAAAATTGCAAAAAAATATTATAAACAATATCAAGTTATTTATCAACATAGACCCTTTTTTCTACGAAGTCCTAAAGATGGCCAAATGTCATATGATATATTTATATCAGGAATGAATGTTGCGATTGAATATCAGGGAAAACAGCATTTTGAACCAATAGAATATTTTGGAGGAAAAGAGTCATTTGACGCATTACAAGAAAGAGATAAACTGAAACAGGAACTGAGTTTGAAAAACGGAATTAAATTGGTATACATTAACTATTGGGAAGAAATCACACCGGATCTTATCATTGAAAGAGTTGGAGTTGACCCCCGACACTAGTAAACAAATAAGAAAAGAGTATGCCAATGATAATGATCTAAAAATCACCATCACAAAGATAAAAGAAAAAAGGGGAAACGCATGAAAACCTTACTTTGTATCGACGGAAACAGCATACTCAACCGCGCGTTTTACGGCATCAGGCTGCTGACCGCCAAGGACGGCACGCCCACAAACGCGTTGTATGGTATGATCAATATTTTCTCCAAGCAAATAGAGGAGTATCACCCCGACTTTGCGGCCGTGGCGTTTGACCTCAAGGCGCCCACCTTCCGCCACAAGATGTACGACGCATACAAAGCGGGCAGACACGCTATGCCCGACGAGCTGCGCGCACAGATGCCCATTGCAAAGCAAATCGTACCCATGCTGGGCTTGCACGTCCTGGAGCTGGAGGGATACGAGGCGGACGACATTCTCGGCACGCTTGCCGCTATGGCGCGCGACTATTCGGAAGATTGCCGTGCGCTGGTGCTGACAGGTGACCGCGATTCGCTGCAGCTGATCGACGCGACCACCAATATCCTGCTCGCTACCAATCAGGACACGCTTGTCATGGACAGAGATGCGTTCTTTGCCAAATACGGCGTTGAGCCCGAACAGTTCGTGGACGTCAAGGCGCTCATGGGCGACAGCTCCGACAACATTCCGGGCGTGCCCGGCATCGGGGAAAAGACCGCTCTCAAGCTGATTGGCGAATACGGCTCGCTGGACGGCATTTACGAGCAGTTACCCACCGCCAAGCATACCCCCTCGGTGCGCGCAAAGCTGGAAAACGGCAAGGACAGCGCGTACCTTTCGCAAACGCTTGCGCGCATCTGCTGCCAAGTGCCGCTGCATATGACGCTGGACGACCTTGCATATACCGGCATGGATCGCGCCGCCGCACGCGAAATGTTTACAAGACTTGAATTTACGGGATATATCAAGCGTTTCGGGCTGGATAAGGACGACGCGCCCGTATCTGATGCTCCGGTTGTGCAAGAATCCGTTGCAGATACCCCGGTCGCACCCGATACCTGCACGGATCTGATGCCTGTCGCATCCCTTGCCGACCTTTCGGGCGATCTGATCGGCTTTGACTTTGCCGACGGCGTTGCCACCTTGACAGACGGCACGCATCTGCTCAAATACACGGGCGATCTTGCCGCGATACCGGCCTATCTTGCAAATAAGCAGGTGATCTGCTATGACTGCAAAACCATTTACCGCGCCCTGTCCGCGCAGGGCTGCGATTGGCACGGCTGCCACTTTGACGCCATGCTTGCCGCGTGGGTGGATGATCCGGGGCAGGGAAGCTACGCGCCCGACCGCTTGACCGTTGCGTATCTTGGCGAGATTTACAAGCCTGAGCAGCCGCTCGCGCTTTACGCGCTGCGTATGTATGAGCCCTTGTCGCAAAAGCTGCGCGAGAGCGGACAGTACGCGCTGCTCATGGATATTGAAATGCCGCTTGCCGGTGTGCTTGCCTCTATGGAGGATCGCGGCTGCATGGTAGACCGCGAGGGCATTGCACGCTACGGTGCGCTGCTGGACGCGCACGTAGAACAGCTGGAGGAGCGCATTCACTTCAGCGCGGGAGGACCTTTTAATATCAACTCTCCCAAGCAGCTTGGCGAGGTGCTGTTTGAGCGGCTTGGCTTGCCTGCAGGTAAAAAGACCAAGACGGGATACTCCACAAACGCAGAGGTGCTGGAAAAGCTCAAAAAATATCATCCCATCATTGAGGATATTTTAGAATACAGACAGATGACCAAGCTGCGCTCGGCCTACGTAGAGGGCTTGCTCTCGGTGGCGGACGAGCAGGGACGCATTCACACCACCTTCAAGCAGACGGGAACTGCCACGGGCAGACTTTCCTCCGCAGAGCCCAATCTGCAGAATATTCCGATCCGCACCGAGCTTGGCAGGGAGCTGCGCCGCTACTTTATTCCCGAAAGCAGCGACTACGTGCTGCTGGATGCCGACTACTCGCAGATCGAGCTGCGCCTCTTGGCAATCATCTCGGACGATGAGGCAATGAAGCAGGCGTTTATTGACGGTGAGGATATTCACACCGCCACCGCGTGCCGCGTATTCGGAGTTGAACCCGATCAGGTTACCGTAGAGCTGCGCAAGCGCGCCAAGGCGGTCAACTTCGGTATTGTGTACGGCATGGGTGAATTCTCGCTTGCTGAGGATCTGCACATCTCGCGCGCTGCCGCAAAGGAGTATATTGATGGATATATGGCAAGCTATCCCGGTGTTTCGGCGTATCTCTCGGGCGTCATCAAGCAGGCGTACGAGGACGGCTACGTGACCACCGAATTCGGCAGACGCCGCGCCATTCCCGAGCTTTCAGCGCAGAACAAGAACCTCAAGCACTTTGGCGAGCGCGTGGCAATGAACAGCCCCATTCAGGGGACTGCTGCCGATATCATCAAGATCGCCATGATCCGCGTGGACGACGCGCTGCGAGCGAGCGGACACGACGCACGCCTGATCTTGCAGGTGCACGACGAGCTGATCGTGGAATGCCACAAGGATTGTCGCGACGAGGTGCTGGCAATTCTCAAACACGAAATGGAAAATGCTGCAGCCTTCTCCGTGCCCATGCTGGTTGACGCCAAGTGGGGCAAGGATTGGTACGAGGCTCACTAAAAAAATATGTAAATAAAATTAGGAGAGAAATTATGATACCTTCTGCTTTTCTCGAACAGTACGGCATGTATGCGGCGCTTGCTTTGTTTGCTGTGACCTACGTGCTGATGCTGACCTTCAGCAAGATCCGACCCTACATTGCGCTCGGCTCTGCTGCGCTCTTTATCCTCACGGGCATGCTGCCTCTTGGCGAAATCTGGGGGACGGGCTTGAATTTCAACAGCCTGAATGTGATTTTGATGATCGCGGGCACCATGGGGCTTGTGGCGTTGTTTATCGAAAGTAAAATGCCCGAGCTGCTTGCCGATCTGGTCATGTCGTGCTGCCCCAACGTCATGGTTGCCGCGGTGGCACTTTCGCTGTTTGCGGGCATTATTTCGGCATTTGTGGACAACGTTGCAACCGTACTGATGATCGCACCCGTTGCGCTTGAGATCTGCAAAAAGCTCAAGACCAATCCCGTGCCCTTTATCATTGCCATTGCCGTTTCTTCCAACCTGCAGGGCGCTGCTACGCTGGTGGGGGATACGACCGCGATCATGCTGGGCTCTGCGCTTGAAATGAACTTTATGGATTTCTTCTGGTATAACGGCAGACCCGGTATGTTCTTCGTTGTTGAGATCGGTGCTGTGATCTCTGCACTCATTCTTGCTTTTCTGTTCCGCAAGGAAAGAAAAAAGAAGGTTGCCAAGATCACGCAGTTTACCAAAGTAACCGATTATTTCCCCAGCATTCTGCTTGTTGCGCTGCTGGTGCTGTTGATTGCGGCATCCTTTATCCCCAACACCCCCGAGATCACCAACGGTGCTATTTGCTGTGTACTGCTCCTGATCGGTCTTGTTTACACCATGATCCGTAAAAAGAGCTTCAAGGCAATGGCTGCCCCCATCAAGGAGATCGACTATCAGACCATTCTTTTGCTGGTAGGCTTGTTCTTGATGATCGGCGGCATCTCCGCGCAGGGCGTGATCGATTGGTTGGCGCAGCTGCTGGTCAAGGCGGGCGGCGGTAATTTGTTCTTGATGTATACGGTGATCGTTTGGGCATCCGTCGTGATCTCCGCGTTTATCGATAATATTCCGTACGTTGCTACCATGATCCCCGTGATCGGCTCGATCTCTGCTGCGCTTTCGCTGCAGATGGGTGCGGATGCGGGCGCGATTGCCGTACCGTTGTATTTCGGTCTGCTCTCGGGTGCAACGCTTGGCGGCAACTGCACCCCCATCGGTGCGTCTGCCAATATCACGGGTATCGGCATTTTGCGTAAGGAGAGATACACGGTCAAGAACGGTGACTTCTTCAAGATTGGTATTCCGTTCACGCTTGCCGCCATTGTACCCGCGTACATTATCATCTGGCTGTTCTTCGGAGTATAAGCGGATTACAATCCAATGCATAACAATAAAAGTCCTCGTCTTTGGCGAGGACCTTTATTTTGCTCCGAAGATGAGCACGAAAAGTCCAAAAAACAGCAATAATTGTCCTTCGCTTGGACGACGTTATTCCTTGCACTCAAGTGAAAAAAAGACAAAATTTCAGTGCGAAAGAGCAGTAAAGGTCTACTTGATCGCAATAAAAGTCTTACATTTGTTGATGAACTGGCATTTTGATTCAAAAAGTTGTGCATGGTAACCAAAAAAACACATAAGGCTTTATCGATAAGGTAGAAAATACACAACAATTGTTGCAACCGTTACAAAAAAGTGATATAATAACAGTATTATAAGGTCCGAAGAACCTTTGAGGTCTTATAAAATTTTAACGAAAGGGAAAAGAAAGATGAAAAAGCTTCTTATCTTCGCAGCAATCCTTGTGGCTATGACGATGGTATTTGTGGCATGTCAAGACCCCGAACAGCCCGAAACTCCCACCGATTCCACTGTGGAAAGCACCCCGGAAACCCCCACTGAAGACCCCACTGAATCTCCGACAACTCAGGAAATTACTACTGAACCCACTACCACGGAGCCTCCCGCTACTACGGAGCCTCCTGCTACTACCGACCCCGGTACTACCGATACCGATCCCGTAGAGCCTCCTCCTCCCGAGGTTGATCCCGCAGATCCCACTTGGATCATTGATGCGGCGGCTCTGGCTGAAAAGGCGCAGACCGGTAACTCTACCGCAGCAGAGCTGCTGGACGGCTACGTTCGTCTGACCTCTACCGGCGGCGACCCCTACTTCCAGTTCCTGAACGCTGCAGGCACGCAGCCTCAGTACCTGGCAATCTCCTACCGCACCAATTCCGCGCTTGAGGGTCAGATCTTTATCGGCTCGGGCGCAGGTCCTAACGGTCAGGGTGATAACCCCATGGTAACCTGGAACGAGGACGGTAACTGGAATCTTGCTATCATCGATCTGTCCGGCGTTGCTTCCATTACCGACGGTAACATCAACTACCTGCGTCTTGACTACTTCACCGATGCAGGCGCAGAGGGCGATTACTTCGATGTTGATTTCGTAGCATTCTTCAATACTCCCGAATATGCACAGGCTTACGCATTCGAGCTGCACAAGGCTCCTATGTGGGATGCTGATAAGGCTGTTCTTGCACACGTCAACTGGGACCAGCTTTATCTGGGCACCTCTGAGGCTACAAATGACACCGCTACCAATGTGTTCTTCGCACCCGGTGCTTCGGCAGGCTGGGATAAGGTTGCGGACATGACTGCATACAGCGCAGATGCTTTGACCTATTGGGGCTGGGTTGCCTATAAGGGCGAGCTTGGCACCTTCGGTTACCAGATCGACATGAATGCTCCCATTTACAGCGCTGATTTCGCATTTGTAGGCGCAGACCATGATGCGGTTGTAGGAGCAGCGCAGGGTGGCGGCGGTGACAGCGGTCATAGAATGAAGATTGCGATCAATATCGCAGGTCTTGAAGGTGAGCATACCGTTCGCGTACTGTACAAGAACGCAGATGGCGTTGCGGTTTGCATGACTGAATTCAAGCTGATCATGCCCGTAGTCAGCCACCAGAACGGCTACACCACCAACATCGGCAGCAACTTTGCAGAGGCGCAGGATGACGTAAACCTCAAGGCATCCGACCTGGCACAGCTGTTTGACCAGATCTATTACGGCGCAGGCGCAGATATGTTTGCAAAGTATAACGATGGCAATCCTTACTACGGTGTAACGCACTTCACCTCCATGCACACTCATCCCAACGGCTGGTACGCATTCAACGTAAGCGTTACGGAATCCTCCGGTAACGAGGGTCAGGCAAGCATTTTCGTACGTGGTATTCAGCCCGCTTCCATTGAAGGTCACTACTTTGGTCAGGACGGCCACGACGGCGGCGCTGTTGTTTCCATGGGCGGCGCAGGTATCTACCTCAATCCCCTGGCAACCGGCAAGCTCCGCATCAACATCAAGACCTACGTTGACGGTGCATACGTGCCCAACGTATATTACGTAACCATTGACAGCAACGATATCACTGTTGTTGACAATGACTCCGTAGTCACCATTCTTGCAGGCGGCAAGAAGGTTGCTACCATTGAGATCATCGGCACCAAGGATTACGGCATCGTTGGTAAGAACGGCGACGTAGCAGCTGATGCTCTTGCAGAAAAGGCAATCCTGACTCTGGCAGACGGCACCGTTGTTGAGCTTGACAACGCTTGCGTAGCTGCTAAGATCGCAGGCTCCGACGTTGGTGTTGCTACCAGAACCGGTACCATCAACTTCAACAAGGCATCTCTGCAGGCGTACAACACCGTAGAGATCCCCGATGAATTCTTCGCTCCCGAAGCCAAGGTAAACGTTGCTCTTAACAAGCCCGTTTCCTCCGATAACATTGAGAACGCTGATAACGTACCGTGGAAGGCAACCGACGGTAATGACGGCTCCCGCTGGGGCGCAAGACCTAACGGTGAAGCTAACCTGATCGTTGACCTGCAGGGGCTGTACAAGCTCACCGAGCTCAACATTCTGTTTGAGAATGCAAGCTTCAACTACACCATCTCTATCTCTACCGACGGTGAGACCTACACCGTGATCTACGAGGGTACTCCTCACGGTGCAAAGGCTCTTAACCTCACGGGCGATTATGAAGCTCGTTACCTCAAGTTTACCCGTCTGGATGATACCGGTGTCGCAGGCGACCACTGGTTCTCCATCTACGAGGTTTACGCATACGGTGAACTGATCGGTGAAAGCGAAGCAACTACTCCCGCTGAAACCTTCAAGCCCGAGACCTTTGCAGAGCCCACCGCTGAAGAGCTCGCAGCAGGCTATACCTACGATATCGGCGCAGGTCAGTTCTTCAAGACCGTTGCCGGTGATTGCACCTATGCAGATCTCTCCACCCTTGGCGCAGGCTTCTTGGCAAAGCTGCAGGCTGCAGGCTTTGGTGAGTATGCATATTTTGCACAGGATCACATCAGCCTGGCTCCCGCTGCTACCGACACTCCTATCACCTATACCTTTAAGATTTACGATTTGCTCGGCAACATCGCAACCAACGATCGCGCAATCCTGCTGCTCAACATGACCGGTGGCGGTCAGAACAGCGCAGAAGTAAAGGCTACCGTTGAGGCTGATGCTGAAAACGAGGGCGTTTACTACGTAACCTTTACCGAGACTGCTCCCGGTGGTACGGACGAACTCAAGTTCTACATGCTCGAACGCTGCATGTTCTACATTGATACCGTAACCGTTAAGGTTGGCTGATACAAAAGTAAGCAAAACAAATTTGACCTCCCCGAAAGGGGAGGTCATTTTTTGCTTTATGATGATTAAGATTCCATTCCGCAGCAAACGGGATCGGATTTACCGCTTGATCTGCTGTAGGCTGCGCTTTTTCCAAGGGAGGCTTCAATGCGCAAAAGTCTGTTGTATTTTGCGGTACGCTCCGCACGGCAGGGAGCACCGGATTTGATAAAGGGCGCGTTGGTGGCAACCGCTATATCTGCAATGGTGGTGTCCTCGGTCTCTCCCGAGCGGTGCGAGATGATATACGACATTCCCGCGCCCGCCGCTGCGTGAATGACGTCCAAGGTATCGGTCAGCGTGCCGATCTGGTTGGGCTTGATCAGAATCGCCCCCGCGCTCTTTTGGGAAATACCCTCCAAAAGACGCTTTTTGTTTGTCACGAATAAGTCGTCTCCCACGGTCATGCAATCGCTGCCCAAAGTACGGGTCAGCGAAGCCCAGCCTATAAAGTCGCGTTGATCCAGTCCGTCCTCAAGAGAGAGCAGGGGATACTTGGCAGCAAGGGAAGCCCAGTAGGAGATCAGGTCGTCACGGCTGCGAGAGCTGCCTCTTTTTGGCATGAGGTAGTTGTCCTCACCCTCCACGTACCACTCGGAGGAAGCCGCATCCAGCGATATTTTGACGATATCGGTGTTGTAACCGCTTTTTTCAATGGCATGAATGATATACTCGATCGCCTGCTCGTCCGAAGCAAGGTCGGGGGCAAAGCCGCCCTCATCGCCAACGCCGCTGCCAAGACCCTCGTGTGCGAGCACCTCACCCAGACGGTGATAGATCTCGCTGCCGATGCGCAAGCCCTCGGAAAAGGACTCAGCTCCTACGGGAACGATCATAAACTCTTGGATCTCTACGTTGTTTTGTGCGTGTGCACCGCCGTTGAGCACGTTCATCATGGGAACGGGAAGTCTGTGTGCGTTTGTACCGCCAAGGTAACGGTACAGGGGAATGCGATACCAGCAAGCAGCAGCGCGCGCACTTGCCAAGGACACAGCCAAGGCTGCATTTGCACCCAGCTTGGAAAAATGCTCCGTGCCGTCCAGCTCATGCAGCAGCTTGTCTACGTCGGCTTGATCAGAGGCGTAAGTGCCTGCCAAAGCAGGGGAGATGATGTTGCATACGTTGCTGACCGCCTGCAAAACGCCCTTGCCGCTGTAACGGCTCTTGTCACGGTCGCGCAGCTCGTGCGCCTCGTAAATGCCCGTGGACGCACCGCTGGGAACGCTTGCAACGCCTACTGTGCCGTCTGCCAGCACTACGGTCGCTTCTACGGTGGGATTGCCGCGCGAATCCAAAATCTCGCGTGCACCGCAGCGAATGATCTGAGGTTTGGTTATCATAGGTCTACCTCCGTTGAATGATTTCAAATATAGTATTGGCAAAAGAATGGTAAAAGATGCACCCGATGGTATGGGTGCATCTTGATTTTATCATTCGTACAGCGGGTACTTCTTGCAGATGTCTGCTACCAGGGCACGTATTTCGTCTGCCTTGGTGTCAAATTCCTGCGCGGTCAGGCGCATGCACTTGGCAATGGTGATCATATCGTCAGCACCCAGTCCTCTTGTGGTGGCTGCAGGCGTGCCCACACGGATGCCCGAGGTCACGAAGGGCTTCTCGGGGTCATTGGGGATCGCGTTTTTGTTGACGGTGATGTGCACCTCATCCAGGCGACGCTCCATTTCCTTGCCGGTAATATGCATAGGACGCAGATCAACTAACATCAAGTGGTTGTCAGTGCCGCCCGTAACGAGGTCGAAGCCCTCCTTTTTCAGTGCGTCTGCAAGCACCTTTGCGTTGGTGACGACGTTGTGCTGATATTCCTTGAACGCAGGGGAGAGTGCCTCGCCAAAGCAAACTGCCTTAGCGGCAATGACGTGCATCAAAGGACCACCCTGAATACCGGGGAAAATGGCCTTATTGACAGCCTTTGCGATATTTTCGTCGTTGCAAAGGATCATACCGCCGCGAGGACCGCGCAAGGTCTTATGTGTGGTCGTGGTCACAACGTCTGCATAAGGGATGGGGGACATATGCTCACCTGCGGCAACCAGACCTGCAATGTGCGCCATGTCTACCATGAGGTATGCGCCCACACCGTGTGCGATCTCTGCCATACGGGCAAAATCGATGGCACGGGGATATGCGGATGCACCTGCAACGATCATGCGGGGACGCACGATCTCTGCCTGCGCCCGAAGTGCGTCGTAGTCGATAAATCCGTCTGCTCCAACACCGTAGGGAACAAAGTTATAATATTTACCGGAGAGGTTTACAGGGCTGCCGTGGGTCAGGTGACCGCCCTCGGCAAGGCTCATGCCCATCACGGTATCTCCTGCGTTGAGAAGTGCCACGTAGACAGCGGTATTCGCCTGAGAGCCGCTGTGAGGCTGAACGTTTGCAAATTTTGCGCCAAAGAGCTGCTTTGCTCTCTCGCAAGCCAGATCCTCCAGCACGTCGATGCAATGGCAACCACCGTAATAACGCTTGCCTGAATAGCCCTCTGCATATTTATTGGTGGCAATGCTGCCTGCCGCCAAAAGCACGGGCAAGGAAACAAAGTTTTCAGAGGCGATCAGCTCAATACCGTCTCTCTCTCTTGTATATTCCGCATCGATGGCATTTGCCACTGCGGGGTCATATTTTGCAAGTAATTCGTTCATTTGTTTGATCATGATTATTCCCCTTTCTTCAAGCGCAACTCTTTACAATTATATTATAACACATAATTTGTGCTTTGTATAGTCATTTTTTTCACAAAAGATACAATTTTTTTGAAAATATTTTGCATATATCATTGACAAAAAGCCTAAAATCGTGGTATAATAATTTGTATTATGAAAGATTCCCCACAAGGGTTATGCAAATAAAGGGATTTTTCCGAATTTCCGAAGGGAGACATTATGCAGATAGCTATCATTGCAAGCGACATGAAAAAAGAATTGATGACGCAGTTCTGTATCGCCTATTGCGGCGTGCTCAGCAAGCATCACCTGTGCGCAACCAGCATTACTGCGAAGTACATTTCCGAAGCAACCGGCTTAAAGATCGAAAAGCTGCTTGCCGGTGAACAGGGCGGCGAACAGCAGATTACCTCCCGTGTGGCTTATAATGAGATTGACCTGCTGCTTTATTTCAGAGATACCAGACCCGGCAGATATTCCGGTGAGATCGAGAATGAGCTGATGCGTATGTGCGACCAGAGCAACGTGCCTGTTGCAACCAATATCGCTACTGCAGAGGTGCTGATTATGGCACTGGATCGCGGTGACCTTGATTGGCGTGAAATCGTCAATCCCCGTTCTGCTGCCAACAGAAAGTCCGTTTGATGCGGACAGCGGCAAAGACAAGTCCTTTTTGCAATACCGTCCACAGAGAGCATCCGATTGGTGAGAGGATGCGGCGAGAGCATCAAGGGTACCACTTTGCACGTACAATCCAATAAAAACGAGTGAAACTTTCGGGTGGAACCGTGCAAATTTGCTTTTGCACCCCGATACGGCATATGCTGTATCGGGGTTATTTTTTATAAAAATATTATGTAAACATACAAGGAGAAACTGACATGAAAATCAATTTCGGCGCAAAAATTTGCGAATACGAAGCACCTGTGACGGTGTATGATGCGGCAAGAGAGGCTGAGCTGATCGACCGCAGCATTATCGCCGCCAAGGTCAACGGTGAGGTCGTTGCTCTGACCAAGCTGATCGAGAACGATGCAAACGTGGAGCTGCTCAGCTTTGCACAAGAGGACGGTAAGCATGTATTCCGTCACACCGCGTCTCACATTCTCGCGCAGGCTGTCAAGAGACTGTACCCCGAGACCAAGCTGACCATCGGCCCCGCTATCGATAACGGCTTTTACTACGACTTTGATTCTGAGGTTGCCTTCTCTCCCGACATCCTCAAAAAGATTGAGGACGAGATGAAGAAGATCGTCAAGGAAAACCACAAAATTGAGCGTTTCGAGCTGCCCCGCGAGCAGGCGATCGCGCTCATGACCGAGAAGAACGAGCCTTACAAGGTGCAGCTGATCGAGGAGCTGCCCGAGGATGCTGTGATCAGCTTCTATACTCAGGGCGAATTTACCGATCTGTGCGCAGGCCCTCATCTGTTCTCCACGGGTGCTGTCAAGGCTGTCAAGCTGACCCAGTGCACGGGCGCTTATTGGAAGGGCGACCAGTCCGCAAAGCAGCTGCAGCGCGTGTACGGTACGGCATTCCCCTCCAAGGACGAGCTGCGCACCTACCTTGAAATGGTAGAAGAGGCTAAGAAGCGCGACCACAACAAGGTCGGTCGTGAGCTTGAATATTTCACCACGGTTGACGTCATCGGTCAGGGCTTGCCGATCCTGCTGCCCAAGGGCGCACGCACCGTACAGCTGCTGCAGAGATGGGTGGAGGACGTGGAGCAGTCCCGCGGCTACCTCTTGACCAAGACCCCCTTGATGGCAAAGAGAGACCTTTACAAGATCTCCGGCCACTGGGATCACTACCGTGACGGCATGTTCATCATGGGTGACGCCGATGACGAGAGCAAGGAGTGCTTTGCTATGCGTCCTATGACCTGCCCCTTCCAGTATCAGGTATTCTTAAACAAGAAGCGTTCCTACCGCGACCTGCCCATGCGTCTGGGTGAGACCTCGACGCTGTTCAGAAATGAGGATTCCGGTGAGATGCACGGCTTGATCCGCGTTCGTCAGTTCACCATTTCCGAGGGTCACCTTGTGCTGCGCCCCGATCAGCTGGCTGAGGAATTCGGCGGCTGCCTGGAGCTTGCAAAGTATTGCCTTGAGACCGTTGGTCTTTGGGAGGATTGCTCCTTCCGCTTCTCCCAGTGGGATCCCAAGCGTACCGATAAGTACGAGGGCACGCCCGAGCAGTGGGAAGAGGCGCAGAGCGTGATGGGCGAGCTCTTGGACAAGTACCTTGGTAAGGGCAATTACGAGATCGGTATCGACGAGGCTGCCTTCTACGGTCCTAAGCTGGATATCCAGTGCAAGAACGTATTCGGTAAGGAGGATACCATCGTAACCATTCAGATCGATATGCTGCTGGCTAAGAAGTTCGGTATGGAATATACCGACTCCTCCGACTCCAGAGTTACCCCCTATATCATTCACAGAACCTCGCTGGGCTGCTACGAGAGAACGCTTGCGCTGCTCTTGGAAAAGTACGCAGGTGCGCTGCCTATGTGGATGGCTCCCACGCAGGTCAAGGTGCTGCCTATGGGTGATAACGAGCTGGCATACTGCGAAGGCCTTGCTGCTAAGCTTGCTGAAGCGGGCGTCAGAGTGGAGATCGACCGCTCCAACAACACCATCGGCTACAAGATCCGCTCGGCACAGACCGAAAAGGTTCCTTATATGCTGGTTGTGGGTGCAAAGGAGATCGAGTCCGGCATGGTTGCCGTACGTTCCCGTAAGTACGCCGACCTTGGCACGATGACCTTTGATGCGTTCCTTGGCAAGATCCTTGTCGAGATCGCAACCAAGAGCAAGGATAACTGATATTTTTTCATATAAGAACACCCCGTTGCATGGCAACGGGGTGCTTTTGCTATTTGTTATCCCAACTTATTTTGCGATTGGAAGATCATAACGTCTTCCATGGAGTCAAAGCCTGCTACGTAGGCAAGATCTACGGACTGCCCGTCCGTACTTGGATTGGTGAAGGTGTCATAACGCAGATAAGAAAGATCGAAGTTTGCGTTGACCGCTTCTACTTTAGAGAGATCCAGCACGTACGTATGCCATGCACCGTCGCCCACGTAATCGAATTTGTGCTGGTCACCCTGTCCCGTAGGACCGCCCTGCGAGCCGACGAACAGTTCACCGGAGGCATTCGCCTCATTCGTGCGGTAGGCAATGACGATGAAGCGAACGTTGGCGTAGACGTTATTTGCAGGCATTACGGGCACGAAGTAAGGATCATTTGCGTTCAGCGTTTTCATGGTGACGAAGGAGCCGTCCTCTCCCATATAGGTGTGCAGGTCGTTAGCGAACTGCGCCGCGCTTTGAAGCAGGGCGTTGGCATCAAGCAAAAATTGCGGTGCGTAGGGATCGGCTGCTTTTTCAAGCTGGAACGTGCCAATGATTTCCAAGTAACCGTTCTCGTCTTTTGCGACGATTTCAATGACGTGTTTGCCCGAGAGCTGTCTGACGGGGATCAGGATCTCGACTCTGGATGCCGATTGCGCACCCATGGACAGCGCTGCGTCAATGACGGGCTGCTCGGTGCCGGTGAAGAAGGCGTTGTTAAATTCGTAGGTATCGTAGTCGATGCAATAACCGATCTCGCCGATCTGTGCAGCACTAAAGGCTACCCAGCCTCGTACGCGTACGTAATCTACGTTGTGGTCTTCAATGATAGCAATTCCGTCCCAGTTTGCGTGCTGACCGGGCGTGAAGAATTGTTGCACCCGTGTGTCGCCGACCCAAGCGTCACACTCGTCAAACGAGAAGAGCAGGACAGGATCGGGGGCGGCGTCTACAACAGGAGGCTCAGTGGTAGGGTGTTCCTCTGTAGGGAAGTCGATGACGTCATCGTAGGTAATGTCCTCGGTAGGCATTTCGGTATAAATATCACCGGTAAAGTCCTCAGCCCAATTTGTATCGATCGCGGTTTCAATTTCAATATCGGGGAGAATATCCTCTATGATCACGTCGTCGTAGATCTGCCCGAGCGTTTCCTCGCCCTCTACGTTGTTTCCGGCCATCAGCTCTCCGACAAGACCGCCGAATTGCATATTGCTAAGGTCGCATGCCACCATGGGCAGGCAAAGGGAAAGAACGAACGCCATGCAAATCACGCGCAAAAGATGTTTTTTCATACGTATAGCTCCTTTCCGAATTTTTCTGCAGTTTCATTATAGCATAAGTGTGCCTGTATGTCAATATCCCATATAGAAAACAGCAAGCCCTGACAGCTTGCTGTTTTCTTGTTATTATCCTTGTGCATACGGGTGATCGGCATCATATCTCTGCGCGTCCTCAATGCTTTTGAAGGTGGCGATCCAGGCGATCTCACAGTAGTCGCCCGATTCTGCAGGCGTCCTGAAGATCACAAAATCTAAGGTCGTGATATCGTAGGAGCTGTTTACTGCTACTGAGGATGCTTGGGCAAGGTCAATGATGATCAGTTGCCAACCAAGCCCCGTATACGTAAAGGACAGACTGTCTTCAAGCGCAGGCAATCCTGAGCTGACGGTCACGTAAGCATTGTCCGGACCGTATTTGCGGCATTTGATCACGAGATAACGAGCCCCCGTGCTGTAAACCTCCCCATTATACGGGCAAACCGAGACGTACGGAAAGGGAATATCGGCAATCGGGGATACTCTTACGTATCCCTTTTCCGGATGTCGTCCCTCAACGTACTGATAGCTCTCAATGCCTGCACTGCGTTCTTGCTCCAGCATGTCGGCAAGATACGCCGCATCAGCCATAAAGACGTACGGCGGCTCTGCCTTTTGAATCTCAAACTGGCAGATCGTGCCCTCG
>JAGBXH010000108.1 GCA_017629395.1 Clostridia bacterium
AAAAAGTGTGTGACGACATCAAAAATCTGCGAAAAACCTCTTGATTTTTCGCAGATTTTTTGATAAAATTTTTATATATTTTCAATCCAGGATACGACATGTACGCATCCCGTTCAAGGAGGATTTTTATGAGCAACGTTCGTCCCGAATCTATGGTTCGCATCACTACCCCCGCGCTGGCACAGGCTTTTATTGAAGAGCAGGTTGCCGCAGTTCGCGCACAGGTGGGCGACAAAAAGGTATTGCTGGCACTCTCCGGCGGTGTAGACAGCTCTGTTGTTGCCGCACTTCTGATCAAGGCAATCGGCAAGCAGCTGGTCTGCGTACACGTTAACCACGGTCTGATGCGCAAGGGTGAGAGCGAGCAGGTCGTTGACATCTTCGGCAAGGAGCTGGATGCCAACCTCGTTTACATTGACGCAACCGACCGCTTCCTCGATCTGCTTGCAGGCGTGGCTGAGCCCGAGAGAAAAAGAAAAATCATCGGCGCAGAGTTTATCAACGTGTTTGCCGAGGAGGCTTCCAAGCTGGAGGGCATCTCCTTCTTAGCACAGGGCACGATCTACCCCGATATCCTGGAAAGCATTAAGGCAGCCGAGGGCAAAAAGGCTGTCAAGTCCCACCACAACGTAGGCGGTTTGCCCGAGGATCTGCAGTTTGAGCTGGTTGAGCCCATCAAGCTGCTGTTCAAGGACGAGGTCAGAGTGGTTGGCGAGGCACTCGGTCTGCCCCACAAGATGGTTTACCGTCAGCCCTTCCCCGGCCCCGGTCTTGGCGTACGCTGCCTGGGTGCTATCACCCGTGATCGCTTGCACGCGCTGCGCGAGGCTGACGCCATTCTGCGCGAGGAATTTGACAACGCAGGTCTGGCAGAAACCGTTTGGCAGTATTTCATTGCAGTTCCCGACATCAAGAGCGTTGGCGTCAAGGACGACAGCCGCTACGAGGGCTGGCCCGCCATCATCCGCGCCGTCAATACCAAGGACGCTATGACCGCCACCATTGAGGAGATCCCCTACGCCGTGCTGCATAAGATCACCGCAAGAATCACGAACGAGGTCGAGGGCATCAACCGCGTACTCTACGATTTGACGCCCAAGCCTACCGGCACCATCGAATGGGAATAACTGAATAAGGTTTTTAAGTGGCTTGGAAGCCTTATTCCAAGCCACTTATGGCATTATTTGCAATTTGGGCATCAGTTGCAAATTCGCGCAACTACCTTTCACAACATTCCAAGTCAACCGGAAAGGAACTAAGCTATGATTGAATTACTGCATTTGCAAAAAGCATACCCGAATTCCACACCGCTCAAGGATGTGTGCGCCACCATCCATAAAGGCGATGTGATAGCCGTGATCGGCGCATCCGGGTGTGGCAAATCAACCTTGCTGCGGTGCATAAATATGCTTGATCCCCCAACCGGTGGCAAAATCATAGTCAGCGGAGAAGATATTACTGCCCCGGGATATGACCTTAACCGCCTGAGAATGAAGGTCGGAATGATTTTTCAATCCTTCAATTTGTTTTTGCACCAGTCAATTATTGAAAACGTGATGCAACCGCAAATGAAGCTGCTGGGCAGAAGCAAGCAAGAGGCCTATGACAAAGCATATTCGCTCCTTTCCGTTATGGGACTTTCCAAACAGCAATTCCAATTTCCCGACCAAATTTCGGGCGGTCAGCAGCAGCGTGTTGCAATCGCCCGCGCTTTGGCGATGGATCCTGATATACTGCTGCTTGACGAGCCCACCAGTGCTTTGGATCCCACCATGGTGGGAGAGGTCGAAGCGGTGATTTACGAGCTGGCAAAGCGCGGCACCACCATGCTGCTTGTCACCCATGATATGAATTTTGCCAGAAGCGTCAGCAATCGTGTTTTTTATATGGATGAGGGCGGCATTTACGAGGATGGCACTCCCGAACAAATCTTCCATCATCCCCAAAAGGAAAAAACGCGCCGCTTTATCCGTGGAATTTCTTCGCTTACCGTCAATATTACGAACGGTGAGTTTGATCTTTCCCAAGCTGTTTCGGATATTGAAAAATTTGCAAGCCGTCAAGGTCTTGACGCAAGAACGGGGCATAAGCTTGTCATGATTTTTGAAGAGCTTTGCGCCATTTACTTCCCCGAAAAAACAGAGAAGAATTTTTGCGCCTCGGTCGTGTTTGAATATAACAAAGAAGAAGAGGCTGTTGTGCTGTCTATTGACCACAACGCAGGCTTGATATCGGAAGAAGATCTGCTTTCCGATATCTCCTTTGTCATTGTCCGCCGCCTGATAGACGAGCTGGAGCAGACTCCCGTAGCAGAACAAGCAGGTATTGCGCAATACCGCATGACGCTGACGGTCAAAAAAGGAGGCGGCAAGCAAAATGAAGACTAAACAATTCCCCCTTCTCTGCCTATTATTTGCGGCAACGCTTATCCTTGCCATGCTGTCAGGCTGCGCTGCGCGCATCAATCAAGCACCCCCCATCACGTCGTCGCATCAGATCACGAATGAACGAGTGGGCGTGCAAGTGGGCACGCTTTATGAGCAGGGGCTGCTTGAAAAATGTCCCGATGCCAATATCGTGTACTATCACCTTCCAACCGACATGCTGGTTGCTCTTGAGCAGGGCAAGCTGGATTGCTTTCTTACAGAGGACATTACCTACCGGATAGGTAAGAGGCATTTCCCTTGGTTGGACTGCCTTGACGACCCGATTTCCAGCACCCACGTTGGAGCTGCGATCAGCAAAAACAGCAAGCATCCCTTGCTGCAATCACAGCTGGAAGAGTTTATGGCTTTGCTGGAAAGCTCCGGTACAGCGGATGAAATGAAGAAGTATTGGCTTTCGGAATTTGATCCGGACAACTGCGAGGTGGACCGCTCCGGGATCACGGGAGAAAACGGGACTGTCGCTGTTGCTGTGGAAAACGGGTATGAGCCCTTTTCTTATTACAAGGGCGACGAGCTGCAGGGATTTGATATTGATTTTATCTATCGCTTCTGCCGCGCATACGGCTATGCGCCCGCATTTTATTGTGTTGAGTATGATGCCATTCCGATTGGTATCAGCACGGGTAAATTTGATATCGGCATGAGCGTTGTTATTTCGGAAGAACGCGGTGAGAACGTGACGATCATAGGTCCCTATCTCACTCTTGATGTGTACGTCGCCGTCAAAGGAGAAGCAGAGGAAAAGGTTGGCTTTTTCAGCTCATTAGTGGATAAATTTGAAAAAACCTTTATCAAGGAGAACCGATGGCTGCTTTTTGTACAGGGCGCAGGCACGACACTCCTGATTACCGCTTTGTCCGCCTTGCTTGGCACGGTTTTCGGCTTTGTGCTTTACTTACTCGGAAAAAAATCGCGTTTGATCGATAAAATAAATGGCCTTGTCAGTTGGTTTATCGGCGGTATCCCCACCATTTTGCTGCTGATGGTGCTTTACTATCTTATTTTTGTCGATTGGGCGACCATAGACGGTATCTGGGTGGCGATTATAGGCTTTACCATTCTTTTCGGCTATACGGTGCTTGAAATTCTGACTACCAGTGTTTCCGCAATAGGAAAAGGCCAGGAGGAGGGTGCACGAGCTTTGGGCTACAATTCCACCCAAACGTTCTTCCACGTGGTTCTGCCTCAGGCGCTTCGGATTGCGTTTCCGCAAATCAAAAGCGAGCTGGTTAGCCTAATAAAAGAAACCTCGATCGTCGGATATATCTCGATATCCGATCTTACCAGAGTAAGTGACATTGTGCGCGGACGAACCTACGAGGCGTTCTTCCCTCTTATCACCACCACCATCATTTACTTTGCCCTGATCGGGTTGATTCTTTTCGTAGTAAAACGACTGGAGATTGAAATGACTGCCCGATCGATCAGAATCAAGAAAATCAAAAAAGGCATCAACGTCAGATAACGCAACAAAAGCAAACAGGTATATAAGCAACAAGTTAAATTTATAAAAGCAGGTTATCATCCGGGATTCCAAGGAAAGACTATTTTTAGAACCGCTTGCTGTATTTTGATGGAGGCATTACAGATGAATGAAGAATTGAAGCAAAAATTAAAAGTGGTTTTGCAGGAGAGGTATGGTGTAGATATCGATAAAGCGAAATGTCATTTTTCTACACAAAACTATGCATTTATATTTCCCGGAGAACCCTTTATGGTTCGAGTAAGTGCTTCCGAAAAAAAGACGAGAAGCGAGATCATAAGCGAGCTTATGTGGGTTGACGATCTGAAGCTGTTTAAGCAAACCATCTGTGAGCCGAATGTTTCATTGCGCGGAAATCTTTTGGAAGAGTTTGAAATTGACGGGAAAATATATCGTGCCAGCATGTTCAGAACGGCAAGGGGCGTAATAAAAGAGACAACGGAAATGACGCCTATGTTCTTCATCTGTGTTGGCGACCTTCTTGGTGCAATTCACCACGTCAGCACAAACGAAAGAGAGTCCGGAATCAGATTCAAGCGCAGCAGTCAGCAGGATAAATTCAGTGCGCTGAAGGAAAGAGTTTTTGATCAGGTTCCCCCAGAGATAAAGGAACGCATATTGAAAATAGAAGAACAGGTAAACGCGTTGCCCCGGGAGGTGGGGCGTTACGGCATATGTCACGGCGATTTCCATATGAATAACTTTTTTGTGGAAGAGAACAACGTTTGGGTATTTGACTTTGACGGTTGTGCATACGCGAATTATCTTTATGATGTGGCAAGCTTTGTTCAGGCATGCTTCTTGCACGGATATGGTGCGGGAAAGGATTTGCGCAAGCTTATGCATGAGGATATGCTGCACTATTTCAAAATAGGCTACAATCTGAATATGCACTGTCCGGAGCATTTCTGGGATGACCTGGAGCTTTTTATTGCATACAGAACTGCAATTACGTATATGTCCCTGCTTGAAACAGATCATGTGGGTGTTGTTGACGATACGAACAAGATCAAGCAGTTTTTTGCATATATCATTTCTCAGGACAACATTATGGATGCAATGACCGAGGCAATGAAATATGCCGGAGAATTGATATGAAGAACGATTACATAGTAAGAAAAACTTATCTGTCCTTTGTAATCGTATCAATTTTGACGTCAATTACGGCAATTGTCGGAATGCTGATAGACAACGTCATCGTCGGCAGATACCTGGGGCAGGATGCTTTGGGAGCAATGGGCATTGTAGGGCCTGTCAGCCTTGTGTTCTCGGCTGTTGGTAATATATGCTCAGGCGGAGGCGGAGCAAGAGCTGCCAGGGCGCTTGGGCGCGGCGAGCGGGATAAGGTTTGCCTGATTTTCACGGTGAATATTTTATTTGTGTTGGTAATCGGCGGATTGATTACGGCACTTGGCATGATCTTTACGCCGCAGATCGCCGCTTTGCTTGGTGCAAAGGGAGATCTGCTTGAGCCCTCGTGCAGATATCTTTACGGATATTTTTTAGGAGCGCTTCCGACCATTATGCTTACGGCAATGATGAGCTTTGTCAAAATAGACGGCTCACCCAAGCTGCCGCTCGTATGTATCGTAGTCATGTCCGCATCAAACATCCTGCTTGACTTTGCAATGGTAAAGATGGGGATGTTCGGCATGGCTTTGGCTACGACGATCAGCTATTGTCTGGCACTCGCTGCCGCCTTTTTGCATTTTTTCAAAAAAACGTCCGGATTAAAACTGGTAAAGCCCCAAAAACTGTTCAGTGAGCTTTCACAGACGGTTGTGACCGGGTTTCCCACTGCGATCAGCCGTATCAGTGATACGGTCAAGGTGCTGCTCTTGAATAACATGATGGTTGCGTTTGTATCCGTTGCGGCTGTTACGGCACTAAACGTCAGAACGCAAGCAAACAATTTTCTAAGTGCCGTTATAATCGGCATCGGGCAGGCTGCAACACCGACTATCAGTATGTTCTTTGGTGAAGAGGACAAAACGGCAATCAAAGACACCTTGAAAATAACGCTGAAGTTCGGGCTTTCTGTGGCGTTGCCGCTGATGGTGGTATTGCTTATTTTTCCGGGCATTTTTCCCAAAATGTTCGGCGTTTCCGAACCCGAAATTTTGTCAATGGCAAGTATGGCAATTCGATTTTTTGCAATTACGATCCCCATTGCCCT
The DNA here is from genome assembly GCA_017629395.1 of Clostridia bacterium. Lineage (GTDB taxonomy): Bacteria > Bacillota > Clostridia > Oscillospirales > CAG-272 > SVQP01. The sequence goes on from JAGBXH010000108.1 coordinate 6,107, forward strand.
GATCAATACCGTGCTGATGAATTTTTATCAGTGCACCAAAAGAACGGGGATGGCAACAATGATTTGCCTGCTGCAATCATTGGTTTATACCGTGGTGTTTGCCCTTGCTTTGATCCACCCGTTTGGAGCAACCGGTATTTGGGCAGCATTTTTCCTCGGGGAGGTATGCACGATAGTAACGGTCATGGTTTGTGTTTTTGTCAAAAATAAGAAGATTTCTTTGTCTGTATCTTCCATTATGATGCTCGACAAGGATTTCGGAGGAGATGCAAACGACCGCCTGGAGCTATCTATCGGAAACAGCATGGATGAGGTTATGGCGATTTCTTCGGGAATTTACAAATTCGGAAAGAATCGCGACATAGACGAGAAAACCTTACATATTTTGTCCTTGTGTATTGAGGAAATGGCAGGAAACATTGTGCGCCATTCTTTCAAGGAAGGAAAAAAACGCTGGCTTGACCTGATCATTCTTGACAGAAACGAGCACATTGTCGTTCGGTTCCGTGACAACGGCACCGCCTTTGATCCAATCGCATATTTGAACAATCATGCCTCGAAAGAAGGCTATGGAATACCGCTGATTCATTCGTTTGCGGATGACTTTGAATACAGATATAACATGGGTATTAACAACACGATTATACGTCTTAAAAAGCACAATATAAAGTAAAAAAACTCACGGGATGTAATCTTTGAATATAAGGCTGCGTATTCCCACCCAAGAACCCCCTCACCGCAAACCAATTCCTTCTTGACAACCACCGAAAAATCCATTATAATACACTTAAAGACTTCCCAAAAAATACATTTGGAGGAATATTTATGGCAAAGAGCAGATACGTTGGCGGTTATCCCGTCATTGGCATTCGTCCCATCGTGGACGGCAGACGCGGCCCTATGATGCTGCGCGAATCCCTTGAGCCCCTGGTATGGGCAATGGCAGAGGCGGCAAAGAAGCTTTTCGAGGAAAACCTTTTCTACTCCAACGGTGAGCCCGTCAAGGTAGTCATGGCGGACACCACCATCGGCCGCGTGCCCGAAACCGCCGCTTGCGCCGAAAAGTTCAGACGCGAGGGCGTGGACATTACGCTGTCCGTCACCCCCTGCTGGTGCTACGGCTCGGAGACCATGGATATGGATCCCCACACCATCAAGGGCGTATGGGGCTTTAACGGCACCGAGCGTCCCGGCGCTGTCTATCTGGCAGCGGTGCTTGCAGGTCACGCGCAGAAGGGATTACCCGCGTTTGGCATTTACGGTCACGAGGTGCAGGACCGCGATCAGGTAGCCGAAATCCCCGAGGACGTCAAGGAAAAGCTGCTGCGCTTTGGTCGCGCGGCTGTGGCAGTTGCCACCATGAAGGGCAAATCCTACTTGCAGATCGGCTCGCAGTGCATGGGCATTGCAGGCTCGATTATGGATCAGGACATGATCGAATCCTACTTCGGCATGCGCGTGGAGTCGGTTGACGAGGTTGAGATCCTGCGCCGCATGGAAGAGGGCATTTATAACGAAGAAGAATATAGGAAGGCACTTGCATGGACGCTGGAGCACTGCAAGGAGGGTCGCGACGACAACCCCGAAGCGGTGGAATTTTTAGGCGAGCAGCGCAAGATCAAGTTTACCGACGAGGAAAAGCGCAAGCAGTGGGAATTCACGGTCAAGATGTACTGCATCATCAAGGATCTGATGGCAGGAAACCCGAACCTTCCCGATGCGTTTGAAGAGGAAAAGGTCGGCCACAACGCCATTGCGGGCGGCTTCCAGGGTCAGCGTCAATGGACAGACCATTGGCCCAACTGCGACTACCCCGAGGCTCTGCTCTCCTCCTCCTTTGACTACGCAGGCGCACGCGAGCCCTACACGCTTGCAACCGAAAACGACATTCTCAACGGCATGGGCATGCTCATGATGCGCCTCTTGACCCACCGCGCGCAGATCTTTGCCGACGTGCGCACCTACTGGTCGGGCGAAGCAACCGAGCGCGTAACCGGCTATAAGCTGGAAGGCAAGGCGGCAGAATCGAACGGCATTATCCACCTGCTCAACTCGGGCGCGGCTTGTCTGGACGCTTCGGGTGTTTGCACCGACGAGAACGGCAACGCGACCATGAAGAGATGGTGGGAGGTCACCGACGAGGATATCAAGAAGATGACCGACGCCACCGTTTGGTGCGAGGCAGGCTTTGACAACTTCCGCGGCGGCGGATTCTCCAGCCACTACACCACCAAGGCTGAAATGCCCTGCACCATGATCCGTCTGAACTTGGTCAAGGGTCTTGGCCCCGTGCTGCAGATCGCAGAGGGCTGGACGGTCAACCTGCCCGACGACGTATCCGACACGCTCATGGAGCGCACCAATCCCACCTGGCCCTGCACGTGGTTTGCACCGCGCTGTGACGGCAAGGAGGGCAGCCCCTTCAAGACCGCTTACGAGGTCATGATGAACTGGGGTGCTAACCACGGTGCGATCTCCTACGGTCACATCGGTGCGGATCTGATCACCATGTGCTCGATGCTGCGCATTCCCGTTTGCATGCACAACGTACCTCTGGACGACGTTTACCGTCCCGCAGTATGGAACGCGTTCGGCATGGACAAGGAAGGTCAGGACTACCGCGCTTGTCAGGCATTCGGACCTTTGTATAAATAATATTTTCGGGGACGACTTCGGTCGTCCCCTTTTTGGGTATTGGTTGCGCAACATCCATACAAGATAACAAAACAAAACGGAAACGCGATGTAAAGGCTACCCCCGAGGGGTAGCTCCCGACGCAGTCGGGTGAGGGGGAGTTGCGGGCTGATCGGTCAGGTTATCCATCGAGGGAAAACTCATTGAATGCACGGAGTCCGCATTCCCCTTCAGTCGCTGCGCGACGGCGTCTCGCTGCGGCTCGGTCACACTCGCATTCTGACATGCCACCGGCATGTCATTCATTACGCTCGTGCCGCTTCGCTACCCCCGGGGGACGCCTTTACAGCGCGCGCCCCTCTTGTATAATGAACCGCAAAGGGTAGCCGTACGGTATCGACACCCAAACGGTAAACCGACATCTTGACCGGCGGGAGGATAATATCCTCCCCTACAAGTATATCATGCGACTTTTCCCAAAATCCCTTGCAAACAATCGTCCGTCGTGGTATAATGGGGGTATCAAACTGAAAGGAGTGTGCCGCTATGAAACTACGCGTTGTCAGCTACAACATCCGCCACGGGCATGACGCAGGGCTTGACATGTCGGTGATCGCCAAGGACATTTTGTCGGCATCCCCCGACGTGGTGGGCTTGCAGGAGGTGGACGTATGCACCTCGCGCGTGCACGGACGCGACACGCTATCCGAACTTGCCAAGGCGCTCGGCTGGGAGCACTACGCATTCTGCCGCGCCATCGATTTTGCGGGCGGCGGCTACGGCACGGCTATCCTTTCGCGCTTCCCCATCATATCCTTTGAGCAAATGCACTTCGACGTGCCCGCACCGAGAGAGGGGCGTGCCGTCGGGCATGCCGTCATTGACGCACACGGCGAGCGCGTGGACTTTTTTAACACCCACCTTTCCTATGAATCGGACGAGCTGCGCGCAGGACAATTTGCTGCTTTGGCAGACTTGGTAGCACGCACACCCGCTTGGGTGCTGACGGGTGATTTCAACACCGCCAACCTTGCATGCTTTGACATATTTACGGGCGCATGCTTGGCAAATCCCGGTAAATACCCCACCTTCCCCGCCTCGGACGAGGGCATTGACAATATCGTTTGCAACGCGCCTTGGCGCATCACCGACACGGGCATTCTGCAGCCCAGCCACTCCGATCACCTGCTTTTATGGGCGGAGCTGGCAAAGCAACATGACGAAAGGAGCACCCAATGACACAATCCGCGCTGAAATGCACCCGCGCTTACGTGGAGATCACCAATATCTGCAATATGCATTGCTCCTTTTGCCACGGGCACAGCCGCGCGCCGCGCCGCATGAGCATGGACGAATTTACGCACGTGCTGGGGGAGCTGGAGGGAAAAATTCAATTCGTGTACTATCACCTGATGGGTGAGCCGCTGACGCACCCCGACTTGCCCGACATGATACGCATGGCGAACGCGCGCGGATTTCGCTCGGTCATCACCACCAACGGCACGCTGCTGCAAAAGCGCGGCGGTGAGTTGATTGCCGCCAAGCCGCACAAGGTGTCTATCTCGCTGCACAGCTTTGAGGAGGGCGGCGAGGATGCCATGCACAAATACCTCTCCGAGGTGGCAGATTTTGCCAGGCAGGCGGCAGAGGCGGGCATCATTGTGGTATTCCGCCTCTGTTCCAAAGGCGGA
>JAGBXH010000109.1 GCA_017629395.1 Clostridia bacterium
AATCGCCCCTACGGGGGTGGGTTGTGCGGGCGAATCGTGATTCGCCCCTACGGATGTAGGTTGTGCGGGCGATTTGTGAATCGCCCCTACGGATGTAGGTTGTGCGGGCGAATCGTGATTCGCCCCTACGGGCTTTTTGCCCTGAATGTACTGCTCCACGTACTGCTGGGCAGTCAAGTGCTCCCACTTGTTTTCGGCCTTTGGCTGTGCGGGTGCGGCAATATCCATGCCCACTTGACGCTTTTGCAGCGATTCACCGCGCTCCACCGAAGTAAAAGCATCCGAAACCGACGGCTTTTTGGTCGGGATCTGCAGCTCGGGGCGTGCGGTATTGGCTTCCAAAGCCTGTCTGACCGCGTAGTATACGCTTTCAAACACAGGCTTTTCGTTGGTAAACTTGACCTCTAATTTCGCGGGATGCACGTTGACGTCCACACGAGTGGGATTGAGCCCGATAAACAGCACGCAGCACGGAAATTTATCGGGTGCCATAAAGGAAGTAAACGCTTGCTCAAGAGCAGCAGACGCGGTCTTGCTCTTGACGTAGCGCGAATTGATAAAGAAATTCTGATAGTTACGGTTGGGGCGTGCGTTATCGGGCCTTCCTATAAACCCCTTGACCGTAATGCCCTCGTATTCACCGTCCACCTCGATCAGGCGAGAGGCAAAATCCTTACCGAATACCGACCACACGGCACTCTTTAAGCTGCCGTCGCCCGCCGTATCCAGCTTGACGTTGCCGTCAATGATCAACCGAAAGGCGATCTCGGGGTGCGAGAGCGCGATCTTTTCGACGTTGGCACTCACCGCCATCGCCTCGGTCACGTCACGCTTCAAGAATTTGCGGCGCGCGGGCACGTTGGCAAACAGATCCTCCGCGATTACGGTCGTGCCCACGGCACAGCCGCGCTCCACAATATCCACGATCTCACCGCAATGCACGTCCATCTGCGCGCCCAGCGCAGCGTCGGGCGTTTTGGACATGATGCGCAGGCGCGACACCGCCGCGATTGCGGCAAGTGCCTCACCGCGAAATCCCAGCGTGCAAATACCGTCCAGATCCTGTGCCTCGGAGATCTTACTGGTCGCGTGTCTGCGGATCGCCATGGGAAGATCCTCGGGCGGCATACCGTGCCCGTTATCGGACACGCGCATAAAGGTCACGCCGCCGTTCTGAATTTCCACGGTGATGCGTGACGCGCCTGCGTCTATTGCGTTTTCCATCATTTCCTTGATGGCACTCGCGGGTCTGTCCACCACCTCACCGGCGGCGATCAGATTGGCGACCTCAAAGGAAAGCACGTTGATCTTACCCATAGTATCTCCAAATTATAAAAATTACATCAATCTCTTCTTGATATCGAATAAAAAGCTCATACACTCGTAAGGCGAGAGCGTATTGATATCCACGTTTTTGAGCTGCTCGATCACCTGATCGTTGATCTGATCCTCGATGGTGATGACGTCGCTCTCTGCCTTTTCTGCAGGCTCTGACGCAGAAATTGCCTTGGCGGTCTGCTCTACCGAGAGCAGCACCTGCTTTGCGCGCTTGATGACGTCGTTTGGCAGCCCCGCCAGCTTTGCTACCTCAATACCGTAGCTGTCGTCGGTCGAGCCGCGCACGATCTTGCGCAAAAACGTAATGCTGTCGCCGCG
>JAGBXH010000110.1 GCA_017629395.1 Clostridia bacterium
GCATCCGGCGAGGATGTAAACGTAATGGTATTCGATACCGAGGTTTACTCCAACACCGGTGGACAGGCATCCAAGGCTTCCCAGATCGGTCAGGTTGCACAGTTCGCAGCTGCAGGTAAGGCAATCGGCAAGAAGAACCTTGCAGAGATCGCTATGTCCTACGGTTACGTATACGTAGCACAGGTTGCTATGGGTTACGATATGAACCAGCTGCTCAAGGCTCTGACTGAGGCAGAGGCTTACAACGGTCCTTCGCTCATCATCGGTTACGCTCCTTGTGAGATGCACGGTGTCAAGGGCGGCATGCAGAACTGCCAGCTTGAGATGAAGAAGGCAGTTGAGGCAGGCTACTGGCAGACCTTCCGCTACAACCCCACTCTGGAGTCTAACAAGCTGAGCATTGACTGCAAGGCACCCACTGCAAGCTACGTTGACTTCATCAAGTCCGAGGTTCGTTACGCTCGTCTTGCTCAGTCCAACCCCGAAAGAGCTGCTGCTCTGTTCGACAAGGCTGAAAAGGCTGCAGCTGCTAAGTTCGAAAGACTTGAAAAGATGGGTAAGCTGTACGAGTAATTGTAAAATTACGAGTTAAAAACCTATAAAACGCACCCCCGCCGAGTAATCGGCGGGGGTTTTGTGTTGTGGACGCGCGGTTCCCCCCTCACCAACCTCTCACGAAAGTTTTTGATCGACCTTTTTTCAAAAAGGTCGCGGGGTCTTGGGGCAGAGCCCTGAGTCGCTCGTCGCAACGAGCGAAACCTCTCTTATGGCGTTTTTTGGTTCTTTTTTGCGCCTACTTGCACAAAAAAGAACGGAAAGAATCAATTCAATGTGTCCCATGAGATGTTATGTGAGCAAACCCTCTCCGTTCTTTTTTGACGGAGCAGCCGCAAAAAAGAACCAAAAAACGGCAATTTGGAAATTTCGCGCCGCGGGCGCGACTCGGGGCTCTGCCCCAAGACCCCGCAAACTTTTGAAAAAGTTTGATCAAAACTTTTGTGAGTGATTTTCTGCAACAGAACCCGTTAAAAGATTGACAAATTTTGCGTTTTGTTATATAATAAAGGTAATTATTTTTTGTGAAAGGAGTGGAACTTTTGAAGCTTGTTGTCAAATACTTAAAACCCTTCGGGTTCGCTCTCCTCATCGGTTTTATCATCAAGGTAGCGGGCACGCTGGTCGAGCTTGCGCTGCCGTATATTCTGTCACATATGCTGGACCACGTGGTCAAGGATAACGCCCCCACGGGTAACTTAACGCCCATTTTTATCTGGGGCGGGATCATGATTTTGTGCGCCACGGCAGCATTGGTGCTCAACATCGTCGCAAACCGTATGGCGGCGCGTGTGGCAAAGAATGCAGCCCAGGCGGTCAGACACGATCTCTTTGCCAAGACCATGCGCCTTTCCCCCGGACAGACCGACAAGTTCGGCATTCCCGAGCTGGAAACGAGATTGACCTCGGATACGTACAATATCCATCACTTTCTCGGTATGATTCAGCGTATCGGCGTGCGTGCCCCCATCCTCTTGATCGGCGGTATTGCCGTGTCGTATTTCCTTGACTGGCGACTTGCCACGGTCATGGTGTGCCTTTTGCCCTTTATCGGCATCAGCGTGTTTTATATCTCGCGTCGCGGCGTTCCCTTGTATTCCGCCAGCCAGAAGGCGGGCGACGACATGGTGCGCGTGGTGCGTGAGGATATCGGCGGTATCCGCGTCATCAAGGCGCTGTCCAAAAAGGAGTACGAGCGCGACAGATTTGACCGCGTCAACCGCGCGCTGGTCAAAAATGAAAAAAGAGCCTCGCTGACCATGGCGCTGACCAATCCGATCATTACCATCCTGCTCAATGCAGGTCTTGTGACGGTGGTCTTGGTGGGTGCGTTCCTTGTCAACGTGGAGCTGACAGAGCAGGGAAAGATCATTTCCTTCATTCAGTATTTCACGCTGATCTCCAACGCCATGATCGTCATCAACCGTATTTTCATCATGTCCACCAAGTGCATTGCCTCGGCAAACCGTATTGAAAAGGTGCTGGACGCTCCCATAGAGCTTGAGCCCGAGGACGGCGGACTGCCGCTGCCGACAAAGGATCACATCGTGTTTGAAAACGTGTCCTTTTCCTATAACGGCGAGCAGAACGACCTGGAGGATATTTCCTTCTCGCTGCCGCGCGGCGGTACGTTGGGTATCATCGGCGCAACGGGCAGCGGTAAGAGCACGCTGCTCCGCCTGCTGCTCCGCAATTACGATCCCGATGCGGGAAAGATTTACATTGGCGGTAAAAATATTCGCGGTATGAGTCACGAGGAGCTGTGCGCGATGTTCGGCACGGCAATGCAGAACGATTTCGTGTATGCCGATACCGTGCGCGAAAACATCTGCTTTGGCAGGGAGGTCTCGGATGAGGATCTGTCTCTTGCCTTACGCGTGGCGCAGGCGCAGGAGTTCGTGTCTGCCTTCCCCGAGGGCGTGGAGCACGAGCTGACCAGCAAGGGCACCAACGTCTCGGGCGGTCAGCGACAAAGATTGCTGATCGCGCGCGCACTTGCGGGAAAGCCCGAGATCCTGATACTGGACGACGCATCCTCGGCGCTGGACTATAAGACCGATGCAGCCCTGCGCCGCGATCTGCGCCTGCATTTTGCGGGTACCACCACCGTGGTGGTCGCGCAGCGTGTCAGCTCGGTCATGCATGCCGATCTGATTTTGGTTTTGGACGAGGGCAAGATCATCGGCAAGGGAACGCACGAGCAGCTCATGGAGCATTGCTCCGTTTACC
>JAGBXH010000014.1 GCA_017629395.1 Clostridia bacterium
GACAGCGAGCAAGAGTCCGCGCCGCTTGACCCCTACGCTTACGATTATTCGATCGTGCCTGCGGGTGCGACACCCATCGTGCCCATGGATATCGGTGCAATACAAAACCCCGTCGATCAGACCGACGGGGGAATCGATATGGAGGGTGTGATGGAGTCGGCTTGCCTGATCCCCGCACCGCGCGGCAGCATCAGCGTGCTGATCATACATACGCATACGGGAGAGGGCTACAACCGCGAGGGCGCGTTGTGGCTGGAATCGGGGGACGAGGAGTTTGCGCGCAGCGCGGACGGCTCGGACGGTGTGGTAGCAGTAGGGGCACGGCTTGCGCAAAAGCTCAACGATGTGGGCATCGGCACCATCCATTGCAAGACCGTGTTTGACGGAGAGTCTAACCGTGAGTCCTACGCGCGTGCGGCGGAGGCGATCAAGGCGTTCCGCATGGCGTACCCCGGTTTGGTCTGCGTCATTGACGTGCACCGTGCCGCGAGCATCAACGAGCAGGGGCATTACGTGCGCTCGCTTGCCGTCAAGGACGGGCAGGGGATTGCGCAAACGCAGGTCGTCTGCGGCATGAACGCAGGCGAGCAAAGCAAGACAAATCTTGCACTCGCGATGCTGCTGCACGAGCGCATGAACGCCGCCTTTGCAGGCAGCTGCGCGGGCGTGATCTGTAAATCGCAAACGCTCAATCAAGACCTTTCCCCCTTTGCGCTGACGCTGGAGATCGGCAGCTGCGGCAATACGCCCGCAGAAGCAGAGGCGGCAGCCGACGTGACGGCTGCCGCACTATGTACGTTGTTTCAAACCAATTAAGCCTTTTGCTTCAGACAAAGGATCTCGATGCAGGCGATGAGTGCCACCAGTACGATGCCAAGACCAAAGCTGATCACGCCGGCTTCAATACCGCCGACGATGCCGAAGAATACGAAAATGCAAGCGGTCAGGGAAACGCCCTTGACGACCTTGCCAAGACCCAGCGCGCAGACAAACTGCCAAAGCGCTGCGGGAATGGAAAGCAGAACGGAAAGAAGGGATTCGCTCTCCTGCGTGCGAGAGCCTACGGTTGTATTGGTAGTTGCGATTCTGTTATAGTTGGTCATGATGAATCTCCTTTTCTCTGTGCGCCGAATTTTCCGAGCTTGGAAAAACGGCTGCGAAATGCGGAACGGAACTGTCGGGAAATGATTGGAAAGTTCCGAAAATGGAATATCATGGCTGTATTATAACACCCAAAATCGGATTTGTCAACCCCTATTTTTCAAAAATCGGAAAAATTTTTCAAAAACCTCTTTACAAAACGGAAAAACCGTGCTATAATAAGACCGTAAGAGAAAAAGCACGGGAAAAATCCCGAAAACGGAGGGTTTCATGTCCGAACTTACTTATATTGACAGAATCAAGAAAATCAAAAGCGAGCGCCGCATCACCAACGACAAGCTGTCCGAGATGACGGGCATCCCGCTCGGTACGCTTTCTAAAATTTTGGCAGGCATCAGCGATTCGCCCAAGCTTTCCAACATGCTGGCGATCTGCCGCGCCCTGGATTGCTCCTTGGATTATATCGTCAGCGGCACGCCCGAAAATCATCATAATTATACGCTGACCGACGGTGAGATCGCGCTGGTTGAGCACTACCGCAGACTTGACAGCCACGGCAGCGAGCTGGTCGCGCTGGTGCTGGATAAGGAATACGAGCGCGTGACCGCGCAGTCCTACGCGCCTGCAACCTCCACCGTAGGGGCGATTCACGAATCGCCCGTCAAGAGAACCCCCGAAATCAAGCCCTCCAAATCGAGCTTTACCCGCGTTGCGGGCGGTCTTGGCAAGCGCACCATCAGCCTGTACGACCTGCCTGTTTCCGCAGGCACGGGCGTGTATCTGTTTGACAGCGTTGCGACGGATATTGCTATCCCTGACAACGGCAAAACCGCAGACGCGGACTACGCGCTGCGCATTTCGGGCGACAGTATGGAGCCCAAATACCACGACCGCGACGTGCTCCTGATCCAGGAATGCGACCAGATCGAGCCGGGTGAGCTTGGCATTTTCGTGCTGGACGGTGAGGGCTATTTCAAGAAGTTCGGCGGCGATTGCCTGATCTCCTTAAACCCCTTCTACGCACCCATCATGCTGCGCGATTTCGAGGACATCCGCTGCTGCGGCAGAGTCATCGGCAAGCTGCATAAAAAGTAATACGAACAAAAAATCAAGGCTCTGCCGCATGGCTGAGCCTTTTCTCTTATATTAGATAGGGGGGGGGAGATTGCCCAATATCATTGAGTTGAAAAACTCTATACCGGACAAGCGAACGGAACGGATGCGCTCTATAAAGGCGTCCCCCGGGGGGAAGCTGTCGCGCAGCGACTGAAGGGGAATTCGAAAGTTTGGTTTTGAATTGTTTTATCCGAACGGGAAGCCGCGCCGTTTTGTCCGCAACTCCCCTTCAGTCGCCTGCGGCGCCAGCTTCCCCTCGGGGGACGCCTATGCAACGCGCGTCCGCATTGTTTGGTTAGCCGTACGGGAGTCGAACTAAGTTGGTTTTGACGGGCAGATTTTCCCCATCCCTGCAGCGTTTCCCTTGGACATACTGCCTGTATGCCCTGCGGGAAAAGCTTTTGGGATAGAAAAAATCTGCTTCGTCAA
>JAGBXH010000111.1 GCA_017629395.1 Clostridia bacterium
GCAATTATCTTGACGAATTGTTCGGCTATGACCGCATGAAATGGTGCAAGGAGTATTTGCGCAGATTCGAGAGAGCGGCGTAATATTTCTATGATCTGTAGGGGGCGACGTCCTCGGCGCCCCGCCTTGTCATCCGTAGGGGGCGACGTCCTCGGCGCCCCGCCTTGCCTACACAATTTTTTTAGACAACGTAACAATTACATTGCGCCCGCACGGGGCGTCGAGGGCGCCGCCCCCTACCGACGGACGGATCGCGCAACCGAACCGTTTGCGGTATCATTTGTTATTCACTATTTTTTATGAAAGGATGTCCGAGATGCACGAGCTGGATATATACTACCGCGCCTTAAAGCAGCTGCGCACGCAGACGGCAACGCACGACCAAAGCCGTCGCTTTACCGAGGCTGTCAGACGTGCACCCAACGATGCTGATGCGCTTTGCGCCCGTCGCACCCTCTGTCATATAGAACAGGACTGGGTGGAATTTATTGAGGCGCACCTGCCTTACGTGGAAAAGGCGATCAAGGAGGAGCGTCAGTTTATTCGTCGTGAGGGGGAGACCGTGGATATCGGTAAAGCCAAAAAGGTCTCGCGCGATTCCGTTGAGCATCTGGCGCGTCACAGCGAGCTGATCACGCACCTGCCCGACGAGGGCGAGATGCTGATCCCCGACAGGATCTATATTACCGAGAATACCAGCAATTACACGGTGTACGAGAACAGATTTCTGTATCTTTTGCTGACGTTTCTCAGCGATTTCGTGGAGATGCGCTATTCCAAGATCGCCGAGCTGGGAAATAACTATCACGCCACGCTGCAAACGCACAAAAAAGTCACAATGGGCAAGCGCACGGTTGAGCTGGAGCTGCGCTTTTGTGAGCAGGCAAACTCCGATCCTTACGCGCTGACCGAGGATGGAAAAAGCTCTATGCTGGAGCGCGTGGAGGCGATCCGTCTGATTACAAACATGCTGCTCATGACCCCCTTGATGAAGGAGGTCGCCAAGGCGCCGATGATCTCTCCTCCCATCACCCGCACCAACGTGCTGCGTATGGATAACAACTTCAAATATGCAGTTGAGCTGTACGATTATCTGGTGGCATACGAGGGGGACGGCTATACCATTGAGCACAAAAGCGTGGAGCAAAAGCCCTTTGAGGACGCCTTGGAGGGTGAGATCGACGAGCTGGTTGCCCTGACCTCCTTCCTTGCCTATAAGTATGGCAGCGAGAAGGGCAAAACGCTGGAGCAGCGGTATCTTGCTGCAGAAATGGCGGCGCAGGAGGAAGCCGAGCAAAGGCGTCGCGAACGGCTGGAGCAGCTCAAGGCGCGTGCACATGAGAGTGCGGCTTCTATGGAGGAATATTTGCTGGCGTTGGAGGAGCAGAATAAGATGCTTACGCGCCATGCGGATCAGCTGCGTGCCGCAACCGAGTCTTTGCAAAAATCGGTGGATCGCGAGGCGCAAAAGCTGTCGGCTGTGTACTTTGCGCAATGCGAGCAAAGATTTGCCGAAAAGCGCGAGAGCCTGATTGCCTCCTATGAGCAAAGGATGGCGCAAAAGGACGAGGAGCTTGCCGCGGCGCAGGCAGAGAGTCAAAGCAGCGCACAGGAGATCAACGGCTTGCGCGCAAGAGTGCATGCGCTGCAGCACCGCGTAGGCGAGGTGCCCGTGGAGGACACCACCACAAGAGAATATATCGCGCAGCTGGAGCGGGAGTACGCGTGGTTTGCGGATATGTTTGAAAAGAACTGGAAGCTGACCAAAAAACGCATCCGCAAGGATATTTTGTGGTCGGGTAAGAAATGATAAGCCCTGACCCGGGCGCGCCCAAGGCGCAAGGGAATTTTTGGAACGACGAGGATTCGGATATGCGAAAAAAACATCCGAAAATCAAATATATCGTGCTGCTTGTGCTGATCCTGCTGACCGGCTTGCTGACGGTGCTTGCCATTCTCATGGCACCTGCGGACGGCGGCTTGCCCATGGATAATCCCTTTATCCCATCGGAATCGGTCGTGGTGCTGGGGCTGTTGGCGATCTCTTTGCCCGCGCTGCTGCTTGCGCTGATCATATCGGTCAGCAAAAAAAGTAAAAAGTCGCGCAAGATCGAGGCACTGCCCGAGGAAAAGCTGAGCGCACGCCTGGACGGTAAGGAGGATCCCGTTCCCGAAAGCAAGGGAACATCTGCCCCGGGAGAGATCGAGCGGGCGGAGGGAGAGAGCAGATTTTTCATGCTGGCGCGCACCGATGAGGTCATGCGCAAGTATGCAGCCCCCACCTATGATCCGAGCCTGACGCTCAAGGGATTTTGCGAGAGCTTCCGCGCGTATGCGGCAGGAAACCTGGGACTGTATTACGATATTGCGGATATCCGCCGCTTTATTTCCAATCTGGGTGTATCGCACATTCTGGTCATGCAGGGTATGTCGGGTACGGGTAAGACCTCACTTGCATACGCGTTCGGTGAATTTATTGGCAACCCCTCGGTCATCGTGCCCATCCAGCCCATGTGGAAGGAGCGCACCGACATGATCGGGTATTATAACGAGTTTACGGGTAAGTTCAACGAAACACTTTTGCTGCAGAAGATGTACGAGGCAAATTACAGCAGCGATATGTACGTTACGGTGCTGGACGAGATGAATATTGCAAGAGTGGAGTACTACTTTGCGGAATTCTTGTCGCTTTTGGAGCTGCCCGACCCCGAAAAGAGATACATTGACGTGGTGTCCGACGTGCAAAAGGGAGACCCCGCACTCTTAAAGGGCGGCAGACTCAAGCTGCCTCCCAATATGTGGTTTGTGGGCACGGCAAATAACGACGACTCCACCTTTGCCATTTCGGATAAGGTGTACGACCGTGCCATGGTCATCAATCTTGACCGTAAGACGCAGTTCTTTGAGGCAGCGCCTGCCAAGCAGGTGCGCATCTCTGCAGAGCAGTTTGACGCCATGGTGGCACGTGCGCAAAAGGAATACGGCATGACGGCAAGAAGCGCGCGCAGGCTTAAAAAGCTGGACGCGTACATGATCGATAAATTCAAGATCACGTTCGGTAACAGAATTATGAAGCAGATCAGGCAGTACATTCCCGTGTACCTTGCCTGCGGCGGAGACGAGATCGACGCCCTTGATGATATTCTGTCCAAAAAGGTGCTTCGCAAGCTGGAGGCACAAAACCCCATTTACGTACGCAACAGCGTGCAGGGGCTGTGCAACACGCTTGACGAGCTGTTCGGCTACGACCGCATGAAGCTGTGCAAGGAGTATTTGCGCAGATTTGAACGCGCGGCGTAAGAAAAAAACTATAATTGGCAGGGACCGGCGTCCCCGACGGTCCGCACCAATGATTATCTTTACGAAAGGAAGTCCGAGATGAACAGAAAATCTTCCACCGTGCTGTTTGGCAGCATTGTGATCGGTATTTTGATCATGCTGGCTGTTTATATGGGTCTGATCGTCACGGGCGTGATCGATACAAGACCCTCCGCCTTGGTCGTAGTGGCCGACAGCGCACAAAAGGAGTTTGACGGCAGACCCTTGTGGTGTGATACCTATCAGATCAAAAAGGGCGCGCTGAAAAAGGGACACAAATTAGAGGTCACGTTTGGCACGGAGCAGACCGAGGTAGGAACGGCAGAGAATGCGATCACGGTCAAGGTCAAGGATGCCCTTGGCGTGGACGTGACCAACCACTATACCATCGAAACCCGTCCGGGCAAGCTGACTGTCACCAAGCGTAAGCTGATCGCAAAATCGGGTGACACCCAAAAGGTATACGACGGCACGCCGCTGACCTACGAGATGTGGGATCTCGTGCTGGGCTCTCTGCCCGAGGGATATACCGCAAATGCTACCTTTGTAGGCGCACAGACGGTGCCCGGTAAGTCGGATAACACCTTTACCATTACAATCAACGCACCGGACGGTCGTCCCGTGCATCAGAGCTTTGATATTTCCTATATGTACGGTGATCTGACGGTGACCAAGCGACCCATTACAGTAACTTCGTACGGTGCGTCCAAGATCTATGACGGCGAGCCGCTGCGCTATGAGAATTACACGGTGGACGGAGAGCTGCCGGCAGAGCATTACCTGGAGGTTTCCTTCCCGAACGGTATCACCGAAGTGGGCAGTATTACGAACAATATGTCCATACGCGTGCAGAATCGGTATTCCGACGGCAGCATTGGCGGTGACGTGACCGACTATTATGAGATCAGCACGCGTGTAGGCACGCTCAAGGTCGAGCCGCGCCCCATTGAGGTGTCGGCTTCCCCCTGCATCAAGCATTTTTCGGGCAACGAGCTGCCCGTGGGTGAATACTATATCACCAAGGGCTCTTTGGTTGAGGGGCACGAGCTGGCTTGCGAGGTCGAGGCGATCAAAAACGCCGAGGACACGGTGGAGTTTATTCTGCGAAGCGTTACGGTCTATGATACCGGTTACGATAAGTACGGATCCGGCACCATTGTGGATATGGATATGACCAAGAATTACGAGATCTCGCTGGTGCACGGCATTGACCGCGACCAGCTGGAAAAGCTGATCTTCGTATCGGGCTCGGATGCTGCTCCCTATACGGGCGAGGCGCTGACGTGTGAGCAGTACGTGCTTGCCGAGGGGGTGCTTGATCCTACGTATCAGGTCGTACCGCACTTTACCGGCTCGCAGACCGAGATCGGCTTTTCGGATAATACCTTTACCGTTTCCATCATCGACCCGACAACGGGCGAGGATATTGCATACCGCTACGATATTGCCTACGAATACGGCACGTTGGAGATCTATGAAACCGCACCCTCTACGGGCTGTGAGATCTCGGATGACGGCAGCCTTGATAACAACGCGCAGAATGCGGATGCCATAGCCGCGCGCGTGTGGGCGGAGTCTGGCGGCAGAGTGTATCTGCGCTGGAAGAGCTATGGTAACTATTTCTTCCGTGAAGATTCGGGCAATTGGGGCTGGGGTGATGCCATGGCGTATCCTCTTGCCGATAAAAATATGCTCTTTACCGTGGGTCAGATGCTTGCTGAAAACGGCGTGCTGCCCACGCAGTATCAGATCGAGATCCTGGGCAATCAGTTTTTGCTGCCCAACTACGTAGCAAACGGACCCGAAGGCGCGTATAACGACGTCGTGCTCTCACCCTATACCGATTCGTATACGCTTTCGGGCTATTCTTGGAGCTACAACTTTGCCGACGCGCTGCGCTACGCGGCACAGGGCGTGGATGATGCGGATAACAAGGCGTATACTGCGTTTGTGTACGGGCAGTATCTGACCGTGCCCGAAAGCACCAAGCAGGCACTTTTGGCGTTTGCCGAGCAAAAGGGCTTGCACCCGGACAGACTTTCCATCATTGAAGA
>JAGBXH010000112.1 GCA_017629395.1 Clostridia bacterium
AAAAACTATTGACAAATCACAAAAGCTATGGTATACTCTGTAAAGTGTTTTGCTTTACACAAGTTCATGCGAGAAAACGGAGTATGCCATGTTTGAAAAGAACCTGAATATTGCGTATCTGCTGGACTTTTACGGCGACGTGCTGCCCGAGAGAAAGCGCACCGTGATGGAGTACTACTATCAGGATGACCTTTCACTTGCGGAGATTGCCGAGGAGATCGGTATTTCCAGGCAGGGCGTGCGCGACATGATCAAGAAAAGCGAGGAGGAGCTGTTCTTCTACGAGGAAAAGCTGCACCTTGCCGAACGCTTTTCCCAAGCAAAACAGCATGCGGACAGAGCCCTTGCCCTTTGCAAGGAGCAAAATGCCTCCCCCGAGCTGGTGGAAAGCATTGAGCGGCTGCTGGAGCACATGCAATAACACACGGAGGTATCACAATGTTTGAAAGCTTAGGCGATAAGCTGAGCAATGCCTTCAAGAAATTCAAAAACAAGGGAAAATTGACCGAAGCCGACGTCAAGGCGGGCATGCGTGAGGTAAAGCTTGCGCTCTTGGAAGCCGACGTAAACTTCAAGGTGGTCAAAGCCTTTATCAATACCGTATCCGAGCGTGCCGTGGGTACAGAGGTCATGGAAGCCCTCAACCCCGGTCAGCAGATCGTCAAGATCGTCAACGAGGAGCTGACGGCTCTGATGGGCGGCTCGCAAGCCAAGCTCACCATTGCCCCCAAGCCTCCCACGGTCATCATGATGGTCGGTTTGCAGGGTGCGGGTAAAACTACCCATGCAGGTAAGCTTGCGCTGATGTACAAAAAGCAAGGCAAGCGTCCCCTTTTGGTCGCGTGTGACGTCTACCGTCCCGCAGCGATCAAGCAGCTGGAGGTCGTTGGTGCGCAGATCGACGTGCCCGTGTTCCAGATGGGTGATAAGGAATCCCCTGTTAAGATTGCACAGGAAGGCATCAAGCTGGCAATGCAAAAGGGCTACGACATGGTGTTTGTGGACACCGCGGGCCGTTTGCAGATCGATGAAAAACTCATGGAGGAGCTGCAGAATATCAAGGCTGCGGTCAATCCTGCGGAGATCCTTTTGACGGTTGACGCCATGATCGGTCAGGAATCGGTCAACGTGGCGGACACCTTCAACAAGCTTCTCGATATCACGGGCGTCATTCTCACCAAGCTGGACGGCGACACCAGAGGCGGTGCGGCACTTTCCATCCGCTACGTCACGGGCAAGCCCATCAAGTTTATCGGTATTGGCGAGAAGATGGACGCAATTGAGCCCTTCTACCCCGACAGAATGGCAAGCAGAATTCTGGGCATGGGCGACGTGCTGACCTTAATCGAAAAGGCACAGCAGCAGTTCGACGAGAAAAAGGCAGCCGAGATGGAGCAAAAGCTGCGCTCGCAGACCTTCACCTTAGACGACTACCTCGAGCAATTTGGTCAGCTCAAGAACATGGGCGACCTCAATCAGCTCGCAGGCATGATCCCCGGCATGAAGCCCGGTCAGCTCAAGGACGCAAAGGTGGACGAAAAGCTGCTGGCAAGACAAGAGGCGATCATCCTCTCCATGACCAAGAAGGAGCGCGCAAAGCCCGAGCTGCTCAACGCATCGCGCAAGATCCGCATTGCAAAAGGCAGCGGCACCACGGTTGAGGACGTCAACCGCCTGCTCAAGCAGTTTGAGCAGATCCGCAAGCTCATGAAGCAGTTCAGCGATATGGGCAAAACAAAAAAGGGCAGAAAGGCCCTGGGTAAGATGAACATTCCGTTCTAAATCAATCGGAATTCATAAAATAAAAAAATATATATTTAATTTTGGAGGATTTTACCATGGTAAAGATCAGACTGAGAAGAATGGGCGCTAAGAAGGCTCCCTTCTACCGCGTAGTTGTTTCCGATAGCCGCAGCCCCAGAGATGGCCGCTTCATCGAAGAGATCGGTTACTACAACCCTATGACTGCTCCCGAGGAGATCAAGATCGACGCTGAGAAGGCTCAGAAGTGGATCGCTAACGGCGCACAGCCCACCGAAACCGTAAAGGTTCTGCTCAAGAAGACCGGTATCACCGAGTAATCAAGGGCGAGGTTTAGCATGACGGATTTGAAGACCACCTTGCGTGACATTGCAGCCGCCATCGTGGACCACCCCGATGACGTAAACGTCGTCAGCGAGGAAACTGAGACAACCATTACCCTGACCTTGAGTGTACACCCCGACGATATGGGCATGGTCATCGGCAGACAGGGTCGCATTGCAAAGGCGATCCGCACCGTGATCAAGGCTGCATCCGCGGGCATTGACAAGAGAGTCAACGTAGACATCAGATGATGAAAAAAGGGCGCATCGCGCCCTTTTTTCTTTTACATATCGCGTCGTCCTTCAAGTGCCTGCATGAGTGTGTACTCATCGGCATAGTTGAGGTCTGCGCCCACGGGGATACCGTAAGCAAGTCTTGTCACCTTGATGCCAAGCGGCTTGATCAGGTGCGCAAGATACATTGCCGTTGCGTTGCCCTCAATGTCCGCGTTGGTGGCAAGGATAATCTCCTTGACCGTGTCGTCCTCCAGACGCGCCAGCAGCTCCTTGATCTTGAGCTGCTCGGGCGTGACGCGGTTCATGGGAGAAATGACGCCGTGCAGCACGTGGTACGTGCCGCGGAAGTCCTTGACCTTCTCCATTGCCATGACCGCCTTGACGTCGGTCACCACGCAAACGATGCTCTGGTCGCGGTACAAATCGGAGCAGATGGGACACAGCTCGCGATCGGTCAGATTCTGACAGACCGGACACAAATGGATAGACTGCTTTGCCTCAATGATGGCTTTTGCAAACTCCTCCGCCTCTGCATCCTCCATTTCCAGCACCGCAAACGCCATGCGCGTAGCCGATTTGCGTCCCACGCCCTCAAGGCGTGCAAACTGCTCCTCTAACTTGCGCAGCGCTACCATGTATTCTGCCATATCAGAACATGACGGGCAGGTTCATGCTGCCGGTGATCTTTTCCATTTCGGCTGCGTTGGTGGTCTCGACGCGCTTGATTGCCTCGTTAACGCCTGCTACCAAAAGGTCGGTCAGGGTCTCAACGTCATCGGGATCTACGATCTCGGGGTCAAGGTCGATCGAAAGGATCTCCTTCTTGCCGTTGATCTTGACGGTCACAACACCGCCGCCCGCGTTGATCTCATACTCGCGTGCGTCCAGCTCCTCCTGCTTTGCCGCCATATCCTCCTGCATTTTCTGTGCCTGGCGGATCATGGACTGCATGTTCTGCGGTCCGCCGCCCATACCCTTGGGAATGTTTGCTCTCATGATATATCTCCTTAAAATTTATTTTCAGTTATCCTGTGCGCTTTCAAGTATTTCGTCAATGACGGAATTCTGTGCACCGCTCTGCCCTTCACATTCATACTTGACCTGTGCGGGTGTGACGTTGGCGTTCAGCAGCCCGGAAAGGATGCTGCACAGCGTGGGCACGGCGTTATAGCTTTGCGCCATTTGAATATCAAAATCCGATGCGAATTTGAGCACCACGTTGCCACCTTCATCCGAGTACGCCTTTGCCGCATAGTAAAAGCCTGCCGCCAAGGGGTTTGCCTTGGTCATCTT
>JAGBXH010000113.1 GCA_017629395.1 Clostridia bacterium
CCCGGTATCCGCACCATCGTATTCTTAAAGGGCTGCTTCCTTCGCTGCAAGTGGTGCTGCAACCCCGAATCGCAGGAATTCAAGATCCAGCAAATGGAACAAGGCGGCAAGACCAAAACGATCGGCTATGATATCTCGGTCAGAGATCTGATGGAAGAGATCGCCAAGGACCGCATGTATTTTTCCCGCTCGGGCGGCGGCATTACGCTTTCGGGCGGTGAATGTCTTGCGCAACCCGAATTTACCGAGGCGTTGCTGCGCGCTTGCCATGATTACGGCTTTACCACTGCGATCGAGACCACGGGCTTTGCCAAGCGCGAGATCATTGAGCGCATTATTCCGCACGTGGATTACGTGCTCATGGACATCAAGCACATGGACAGCGCAAAGCACCAAGAATTTACGGGCAGACCCAATGAGCTGATTTTGGAAAATGCCAAGTGGATCGCTGAAAACGCACACAGCATGACCGTGCGCGTACCCACCATCCCTACCTTTAACGCAAGCGTTGCGGAGATCCGCGAGATCGCTAAATTTGCAAATTCGTTGCCCGGTGTCAAGGAGCTGCACCTGCTCCCCTATCACCGTCTGGGCTCTGATAAATATACGGGCTTGGGCAGAACCTATACCCTGCCCGACATTCTCCCGCCCGATAAGGGCACTATGGAAACGCTGGTCGAGGCTGCCAAGAGCGTCTGCGACCTGCACGTACAGATCGGAGGATAGCGCGAAATATCAGTCGTGCAGACCGTAAGGCTGCCGTTCGCGCACAAATCAGACTGCCGCGGGTGCGCCGCGTCAGTCGGATTTCAAAACACTGATGGAGGTTACTATGACAAATCTTCCCAAGGACCTGGAAATGAAGGATAAAATGCGCATAGTTCAGGAGCTTGTTCCCGGACGACAGATCACCATTGCGCACATTATCGCAAATCCCGATCCTATTCTCTATCAAAAAATGGGTCTTGACCCCAAGCTTGACTATACCCACGCAGCCATCGGTATTCTGACCGTCAGCCCCGCCGAAACCGCAGTCATTACTGCGGACATTGCGCTCAAAAACGCAGGCGTGGAGCTTGGATTTGTGGACCGCTTCTCGGGCACGCTGATCATCACGGGCACGGTTTCCGAAGTGGAGTCGGCATTCTATGCCATCGCGGATTACTTCCGCGACAAGCTGCATTTTGCGGTCTGTGACGTTACCAAGACCTGATCATGAAAAAGCTGATCTTAGTCGGCAGAGTGGCAGCAGGCAAGACCACCTTGACGCAAGCACTCAAGGGCGAGCAGCTGCACTACTGCAAGACACAGTACATCAATTATTTTGACACCATTATTGACACACCCGGCGAGTATACCGAAGTCAAGCAACTGGGCGCGGCTCTCGCACTCTATGCTTACGAGGCAGACATCGTCGGTATTGTCATAAGTGCCAACGAGCCGTTTTGCGTCTTCCCCCCCGCCATTACCTGCATGGTCAACCGCGAGGTGATCGGCATTGTCACGGGTGTGGACAAGCCCGACGGCAACGTCGAACAGGTCAGACGCTGGCTGACGCTCTGCGGCTGCGAAAAGATCTTTGAGGTCAGCTCCTACTCCGGGCAGGGACTAACCGAGATCATCGAATACCTGCGCGAGCCAAGCGACGCGCCCGACGCAAGACCCGTATAAATAACCGAAAGGAAATAAACATACTATGAGCATGACCAAGGTAATTTGCTTTGCCAACAACAAGGGCGGAAGCGGAAAATCCACCACCTGCTCCAACGTGGGCTACGCCATGTCCGCTATGGGCAAGCGCGTTTTGCTGATCGACGGTGATATGCAGATGAATCTGACGCTGTCCTTCTTTGATGAAGAAACTGCGCTGGAGTATGCCAAGAACGGCAAGAACCTCTACACCGCCATGCGCGAGCAGAAGGATCTGTACGATTTCATCGTGCCCACCGAGTACGAAAATCTCGACATGATCCCCTCCTCCACGCTGATGAGCAGCATTGAGTTTGAGCTGTTCACCAAGTGGCAGCGCGAATTTATTCTGCGCCAGGGACTTACCAAGATCATGGCTCTGAACAAATACGACTATATCCTGATCGACTCGCCTCCCACGCTCGGCTGCTGGGTCATGAACATCATGTGCGCGTCCGATTACCTTATCGTGCCCGTTGAGGCTTCGCCCTGGGGCCTGTTCGGTCTGGCAAACATGTTTGAATTTTACGAGCAGGTCAAGCAGATCGCGCCCAAGCTGGAGCTGATGGGCATTGCAGTCACCAAGGCAAGCGAGCGCAAGAATTACTTCAAGCAGACCATGGAAACGCTTGCAGAGCTTGACAACGTCAGACTGTTTGAAAACTACATCCGCATAGACAGCACCGTAGAATGGGCACAGGATAACTCCAAGCCCGTCTGTGCTTACAAAAAGTCCAGCCGCGCTGCCGGCGAATACACCAAACTGACAGAGGAGGTTCTCAAATATGCCAATCGGTAAGCAGAGCATCAACAGAGTGGCTAAAAAAGCCGATACAGAGGAAGTAAAGCCCATCGTTGCAGAAGTTCCCGCCAAAGAAGAAAAGCCCGCTAAAGCAAAAAAAAGCGGCTCCTGCCAGGCTCGCACCAAGACGGTGAAATTGACCCCTCCCGAGGTAGACACCAAACAGGAACCGACCGCACCGGTTGTCACCGAGCACGTCATTGCCAACATCGACCCCGAGGTCGTGGAAAAGGTTGTCGGTAAAGAGACCCCCGCCCCCAAGGACGGCAAGGTCAAGGTCACCGACCCCATGCCCAGTTATTTGCTGTAATTTGAATAATCAGACCGCCGAGAACGACCTAACCGTCCTTTTCGGCGGTCTTATGCTTATTTGCAAAGGAGTAACCACCGTGAAAACCGTAAAAATCACCGCTATCGCTTTGATTCTCGTGCTCCTGCTGAGCACAATATGCGCGCTTCCCCTCTCTGCAAACGACACAGAAACGGGAATTGCCTTTACCGCAGAGGATAAATACAGGACGCAAGAGCCTCTCTCGGTGCTCCCCGCGACCTTTGAAGCCACGCTCATGCTGCCGACCAATACCGAAGGGCGCGGCGGCGTGATACTGGGCTGCTTCTTTTCCTCCAAGGTCTCCTGCGTGAATTTTGAGGTGCATGAGAACGGTGTGCCCCGTCTGTATATCATTGATGAGGACTTAACGGTCTACGACGTCAGGTTCAAAACGGTCAACGTGTGCACGGGTGAATTTCTGCACCTTGCCATCGTCAAGGACTCTGCAGCAGGCACGGTTGCGTGCTACGTCAACGGTGAGCTTGCAGAAACGCAGGAGTTTGCCATGCCCGCAAACGTCGCGCTCGCAAAGCCCATCGCGCTTGGTGGTGACGTCAGAAAAGATAACGGACAATTCTTTAAGGGCACGCTCAAAAGCCTGACTATGTACGAGGATGCGCGTTCTGCCGAAGAAATTGCGGCAGACAGCCAAGGAACGCTTGACACAGACGGCTTGATCGGTCACTATGAACTTTCA
>JAGBXH010000114.1 GCA_017629395.1 Clostridia bacterium
CTCCCCCGAGAGCCCCGAAGAACTGTACGTGCATTTGCTGTAATACAAAAAGAAAGCCCCATGGGGCTGGTAAATTAGCGGTAAAATAATCAAAAACCAATACTTTCTAACAGTAGTTGCCGCAGGAGCGGGCGATCACTGATCGCCCCTACGGCTGTTTTTGTTTGGGTTTTACGTATTAAAGCCACAGCACAGACACTTGTAGGGGCGATCAGTGATCGCCCGCTCCTGCGGCAATTACTGTTTGAAAACATTAAAGGCTGCCTTACCAAGCAGCCCTTTGTTCAATTTTACCGCTATTTCCGCAGCCCCATGGGGCTTTCTTTTTGTATTACAGCAAATGCGCGTACAGCTCCTCCGGACTTTCGGGGGAGAGATAGATGGGTACGATGTCAAACGCTGTCTTGCAGCCGACCTCGCCGCGCTGACCGAGTCTGTATGCCGCTCTTGCAAAGGCAACGAGTACGCTGCCCGTGAAATCGGGGTTGGATTCCAAGGTCAGCGCGTACTCAATCGTGTGCGCTGATCCCGTTGCCGCATTGCCGGATACGATGACCTTGCCGCCGTGGGGCAGACCCGCGTGGTCGCGGTGCAATTCTTCAAGGCTGACAAAGTGCACCGTGGTCTTGTAGGGTGCAAAGTAATTGGGCATGGTCACGATCGCCTGCTCAACCTTGGCAGCGTCCGCGCCTTGCTTGAGGGCTACGTAGCAAACTCTTTCGTGCATATCTGCTGCCTTGAAATCGGGCTTCTCGCCTGCTCTGACGCGTGCGACCGCATCCTCTACGGGAACGGTGTACTGTCTTGCATCTGCAACGCCCTCGATGCGGCGAATGGCGTCCGAGTGCCCTTGGCTGACGCCCGTGCCCCAAAAGGTGTAGGCTTTGCTGTTTGGCAGAATACTCTGCGCGTACAGGCGGTTGACTGAGAACATACCGGGGTCCCAGCCCACCGAAATGATTGCCACCTTACCGCCCTTGCGTGCGGCTTTGTCCACGTTTGCTCTGTGAGCCAGGATGTTGGCGTGCGTGTCAAAGCTGTCGATGACGTGGAATTTTTCGGCAAGCGCAGGAGTGGAGGTGGGCAGATCGGTTGCAGAGCCACCGCAGTTGATGACCACGTCAATGCCGTCTGCCATATCTGCCAGCGCGTCCATATGATATACGGGCACGCCGTATGCACTTTGCACGCCCTTGGGATCGCGGCGCGTAAAAATGCCCACGGCTGTCATGTCGGGCGCGGCAGTGAGCGCGGCTTCCACACCGCGTCCGAGATTACCGTACCCCACAATTGCTATCTTCATAATCCTTCTCCTTGTTCAGATCTGACAGCATGCTCTGCATGTCGTAAAGCCCTGCGGGCTGCTTTGCAATATAGGCTGCTGCGGTCAGCGCACCCTCTGCAAAAAGTGCACGGGTGTGCGCCTTGTGCTCAAGGGTAATGGTCTGGCTTTCGGTGCAAATGCAAACCTTGTGCTCACCCACCACGTTGCCCATGCGCACAGCGCTGATGCCGATGTCCTGCTTTTCGCGCTTGCATTGACCGCTTCTGCCCAGCACGCGGCGTGCATCGGGGCGCACCTCTTCGATTGCCCTTGCAAGCATGAGGGCTGTGCCGCTGGGGGCATCCGCCTTGTATTTGTGATGAACCTCAATAATTTCAATATCCGCGTCGGGGAAGGCGCGCGCTGCTTGCTTGGCAAGCTGCAAAAGCACCGCAATGCCCACCGACATATTGCCCGAGTGGAATACGGGGACGTGCTCTGCCGCCCTTGCGATATGAGAGAGCTGCGTTTCGTTATGTCCCGTTGTGCCGATCACGCAGGGAACGCTGTTTGCCACGGCAAAATCCAGCACCGCGTCGGTTGCACCTGCGGCAGAAAAATCTACGATGACGTCGGGAATCTCACCGCAGGCATCGGGGGTGTGGGGGTAGTCGTCGGAAAACGCGTCCACGCCCATATAGGCTGTCGTGCCTGCGTAGCCGTTTTTGGCAAGCGTGATAAGCTCCTTGCCCATTCTGCCCGCAGCACCGATGATCATGACCTTCATACGTCCAGTCCCGCCTCTCTCATGCGCGCGTACAGAATCTCTGCATGCGCCTCTTCCATTTCGGTCAGGGGCAGACGAATAGCAGGGGAGCAGAAGCCCATTTTCGCCATAGCAGCCTTGACGGGAATGGGATTGACCTCGGAGAAAAGTGCCTTGATCAGGGGCAGGTACTTACATTGCAGCGCAGCCGCACCTTTGTAATCTCCCTGCCAGAACAGCTCGCAGATCTGCTTGGTCTCACGGGGCAGAACGTTGGAAAGCACGGAAATGCAGCCAAGACCGCCCATGGAGAGCACGGGCACGATCTGGTCGTCGTTGCCGGAGTAAATATCCATCTTGTCGCCGACCAGCGCAGCGGTCTCCACAATCGCGCTGATGTCGCCGTTTGCCTCCTTGATGGCTACGATCTTGTCGTTTTTGGCAAGCTCTGCATAGGTTGCGGGCGCGATGGCGCAGCCGGTACGGGAGGGAACGTTGTATGCAATGATGGGCTTGTCGGAGGCGTCTGCAATGGCGTTGAACATGGTAACAAGCCCCTTTTGGGTTGCTTTGTTGTAGTAGGGGGTGACGACCAGCATGGCATCCGCGCCAACCTCGGCGGAAAAGCGGGTCAGGTCGCAGGCGTAGGCGGTGTCGTTGCTGCCTGTGCCGGCAATGATGGGAACGCGGTGCGCTGCGCGCTCAACGGAATAGCGAATCACCTCGCGGTGCTCCTCGTCGGTTAAGGTAGAGCCCTCGCCCGTTGTGCCCGCGATCACCAAAGCGTCAATGCCGCATTCGATCTGCCAGTCGATCAAGCGTCCGAATGCCTCGTAATCCACGCTGCCGTCAGCGTGCATGGGGGTGATGAGAGCGGTGGCAATGCCCTTGAAAATGGGAGTGTGTGTCATGAGAAAAACTTCCTTTAATATTACATATTTTTTATACAAGCAAGAAAGAGTGCCTTCCGCAGGGAAGACACTCTTGCATACGTGAAAACCGAATATTCGGAAATAAGCATACAAAAGAGAAGCACCCCGCGAAAGCTCGCGACAGTCGAACATCTGTTATGGTGTCCGCCCAACCAATGCCGCCGCACCTGCGACAAGGTTTCGGCAAGTGTCCCTTTCGCTTACCCACGGCTGTGCTGCCTTTATGCGGTAAGGTACTCATGACGCCCTGCGCCTCGACTCTTATTATATCGCAATTATAAACGATTTTTTCTTTGTTGTCAATAGGATTTGCAAATATTATGAGTCAGACTTAAATTCGTCCAAAAAATATCCCCTGGTCAATGCGCGATCTCCCTGCTCGTCTGTCACAACAAGGCGGAAGTAGGCGCGATCGAGCGGAAATCCGCTTTGCTTGATCTCGTTTATATAGCCTCTCAAGTCAAACT
Organism: Clostridia bacterium; assembly: GCA_017629395.1. Taxonomy (GTDB): domain Bacteria; phylum Bacillota; class Clostridia; order Oscillospirales; family CAG-272; genus SVQP01. The sequence continues at coordinate 3,430 of JAGBXH010000114.1, forward strand.
CGGCATACGTCATGTCCTTGCCGCACTTGCGTGCCGCCCAGCGGCCAACGGTGTGCACCTCGACACGTACGGCGTGGGAATCTGCGGGGAGAGTGACCTTGAGCACGCCGTCTTCGAGGTAAAGCTCCTCGATCTCGGGACCCCAGGAGGCGTAAAAATCCCCTCTTGCATAGGCGGTCATAATGGCGTCATAAGAGAGCTCTTGCGCCTTGAAGCGCACGTGACCGACGCACATATCGTGGTTACCGTGGCAGTCGTCTGTGGCAATGGGGTAGACGCGCTTGCCTGCCTTGAGAAAATGATCCAACACGTGATCACCCTGATCCAGCACCCAGCCCGCCACCACGCAGCCCGTGTTGTAGACCTCCACGGCGGTCAGCCCCTCAAGCCCGATGTAGTCGGGGTAGGACTGAATGGACCAGTCGGGGTGATTGTAGCTGACAAGGTAGCCCTTGGCGCGCGCCTCGGCAATCATTTCGTTCTGCCCCTCTGTCGAGTAGATACGCACGTAGTCGCCCTTGTAGTGGCTTTGCTCTGCGGCAAGTGCAGGTGCGTTAGCAAAGGTGTAGCGCGGATTGGGGCAAACGTAGTCGGTTTGATTTGGAAGGGGAGCATAGAAATTCAAATGGTAGCAGGGCGTGGTCAGCCACGAGTTTCCGATGTTGGGGGCATTGGTTTCCACCTCGTAAGAGGTAATTGCCAAAAAGTCCGCGTCGTTCAGGTCGGAGTGGTCGATCATAATATCGTGGTCGGTGTAGGCAACGACGCTGTAGCCGTGCGCCTTGTAAATTTCCTTGATCTCGGCGGGCGTCTTGGAGCCGTCGGAGCAGATGGTGTGCGTGTGCAGGTTTGCTTTATAAAAGCCGCCGTCCTTGGGAAGAAGGTAGTGGATCATACATAACTCCTCTTGTGCTCGTGTTTGCGGAAAAGCCCGTGTCGTTATTTTGCAAAATTTTCCAGAGCCTGTGCGTCCTTGTCCGAGATGGGCTCTACGAACGTGGGTCTGTTTTCCTCGGTTCCGTATACGTAGATCATCAGCGTGCCCAAGGGCTGCTGATCGTAGTGAATATCCTCGTTGAAATAAATATCCACGTAAACCGCCAGCACGTCGGCGCGCATGACGGGCTCAGAGTTCTCGTCAATGTGATCCAAGATATCGATACCGTCAAAGGTCAATCTTTCGTAGTTGTAAAGGTTTTTGGTGTCCTTGACGCATGCGGTGGGCTGATAACGCTCAAAGCGCACGCAAGCAGGATCGTTGATGTCGTTGTCGTCGGGGTTATTGGGGGTCAGATCGTACGCCACGGTCACGGTCACGTCAAACCAGTCCTTGCCGCGCTCCAAGGGCGTGGGCTTGCCGTAGTCCTCGGCAACGCGCTTGAGCGTACTGTTATTGTAGCGGAAGGTCAGCTGCAGCTGATCTGCCGCTGGCAGAAAATCTGTCTGCGTGACAGAGAAATAGCCCTTTGCCTCGCCCTCGCGGATAATGGTGTCATATCTTTGGTGCAGCACGAAAAAGTCGCCTGCTTCAGGGTCTGCCTTGTGCGCGGTGTATGCGTCGTAAAGCGTTTGGTTGGGCTGCAGTGCCTTCATGGATGCGGGATCGCCCGAGGACAGGATGCGCCAGAGCAGCACGCCCAAGATCGCGCCGATCATAAGTCCGATCACTGCCTTGATCGCCCAGCCGATGATGCGGGATGTGGTAGATTTCGCCATAGTCGTTGTTTCCTTTATTGCATGTATTTGAGCTTGTCCAGCGCGTTTTGCAGAATGATCTCTGCAGAAAGCGTATCAATGACTTGCTTGCGCTTTGCGCCACGGGTGTCGGTTTCGTTTAAGTAGCGCGATGCCGCCATGGTGGTCATGCGCTCGTCCAGGGTGGCTACGTGAATGCTCTCGCCCAGCTTGAACTGCAGGATGTTGGCGAACTTTTGCGCGTGCTGTGCGCGCGGGCCGAACGAGCCGTCCATATTGACGGGCACGCCAACCACCACACCAACTACGCCAAGCTCGCGTGCGATCTCGGCGGTTTTTTCAGCCGTTTTTTCCATACCGCCCACGGCTATGGTTTGCCTGCCCGATGCCATGGTGCGCAAGGAATCGGAAACGGCAATGCCGGTTCTCTTGTCGCCAAAGTCCACGCCCAGCAGCTTGCCCTTGGTTTGCTTCAGGATTTGCATAGTTACCTCTCGATCATGAGGTGCATGAGATTGCTCACGCCCTCGAAGAATTTGTCGTTGTCCGTTTCGTTGTGCGGCTCGTGGCGCATACCCTCGAAATACATCGAGGAAAGCTTGGTTGCTCCTGCAGCGCGCAGGCGTTGCTCCACGGTACGCACGCCCTTGCCAAAGTTGCCAACGGGGTCGTCTTCACCGGAAACGAGCAGCATAGGCAGGTCAAGCGGCATTTTGCTTGCCCAGTCCTTGGTGGATACATAGCCGAGCAGGGTAAAGAGGGTCAGATATCCGTTGACGGTAAAGCGATAGGAGCAGAAGGGGTCGCGGTTGTATTTTTCAATGACCTTGCGGTCGCGGGTCAGCCATGCGTTTTTGATGCCGTCGGCAGCAAATGGCTTGTCGTAAGAGCCGAACGCAATGGTGTAAAGCAGCGCCGAGCGGTTGTGCTTGCCGAAAAGTCCAAGCACGCGGCAAAGCAGCTTGCCTGCGCCCGTAGGGGCTTCGGGGCCTGCAGTACCGCTGATGACGGCGGCATCCCATGCGTCCTTGTATTCGGTCAGAGCCCATCGTGCGATAAATGAGCCCATGCTGTGACCGTACAGAATGACGGGCAGGGTGGGGAAGGTGGATTTGATCCAAGAATGGACAGCGTAAACGTCTTTGACAAGACAGCGCGCGGGGTCTTTGGCGTCGGTAATGTAGCCAAGCTCGTCCGCATTTCGTGCGGTGTAGCCGTGACCGAGGTAGTCGTGACCGACAACGGCAAAGCCTGCGTCACACATGCGTTCGGCAAAATCGGTGTAGCGCAGGATATACTCGCACATGCCGTGCGAGAGCTGAATGACGCCTACGGGATTCTCGGGCGTCCAGCACCAAGCGGCAAGCGTGTGAATGCCGTCCGAGGAGGGCAGGGAAAACGCGTTTGCGGTGTACTTCATGGCAAGTCCTCCTTGATTCCAAGTTATATCTTTCCCGCCGTCAGCGAGATGAGAAGCTTGAGGTTATCGGGCTGCACCTTTGCCTCGTGTGCCGCCTTGTTGCGGTGCAATTCGCCGCATTTTGTGCAGCGGTGCACGATCACGTAGCCCTTTTTGGGGTCGGGCTCTACCTTGATCGGTTCCATCTGCCCTTGGCACTCGCTTGCGCGGTCACCGGGGAAGACGTCAAGGTGCATCGACCACAGGCAAAAGGGGCAATGATTGCGTGAGGTATAGCCCAGCGGCTGCACCTCGCGCCCACAATGCGCGCAGATAAAGCCGTCGTCGTTTTTGGTAAATCTCTTTTGCTCCATAGTTGCCTCCAAATGGGTATATATATTATATTTTAGTATATTTATAAGCCTTTGTCAAGATACAGATTGTGAATAAAGGTAAGTGACACAGGGGACAGTCCCCGGTATCATTTGCGCAATCGCTCTTTGTCAAATAAGAATATTCAAAAAACGCCCGGAAATCGGGCGTTTTTGTATTATTCATTCCACCAAGCATCGCTCAGGTATTGGGGGGGCACCTGTTC
>JAGBXH010000115.1 GCA_017629395.1 Clostridia bacterium
CACTAGAACCTGAATCTAGCGCGTCTGCCAATTCCGCCATACCCGCATATTACGGTACTTGGTTCACACCTCGTACCGTATTTGGTGCGAGAAACGGGACTTGAACCCGTACGGTGTAAACCACACGCCCCTCAAACGTGCGCGTCTGCCAGTTCCGCCACTCTCGCATTCGTTGCTTGGCTTGCTTACCGGCAACGATAATATTATACTACTTTTTTTCGATTTGTCAATACCTTTTTTGAAATTTTTCAAAAAAATTTTTCACGAATTAAAGTGTTCCGCAAATCCCTTATATTATAAGGGATTTGCGTTATCACCATCATCGGATTGATCACTTTTGGCATATTCCTCGCTCGGTTGCACATAGGTTGTTCTGTGAGAACGCTCCTCTAAAAGTGCTTCTCTGTCCGCATATCTTTTAAGCATCCCATAATACTGCGGCAGGCTCATCAGCAGCGTATAAATCGCAGCGAAAATCAAAAACGCACCGATAAAGATCAACACACTGACATCCTTGGTCGCCATAGAGCACTCAGACGTATACCCTGCCCCATATTTGATCCAGCCCGCCAGATACAGCACGCCGCCCGTCACCCAAGGTGAAAAGCCAAACAAAAAACCGAGAGCAAAATGCGCGCCAAGAGAAATACCGATTGCAGGAAAAATCACGCCTTTTTCAAAGGAGGCAAAATGATACCCTTCCCAAAAGGCAACCGCACTCAAAATCGCACCGCTGATCAGCACGGTCAAAAACAATCTGATCACGCTGGCAGCATGCGTCCGCTCCAGCACAAGTATGGTATTCATCATGCGCATGAGTTGATCTGCAACAAGATAAGACGCAACGGCAGCAAAGGACACAAGCAAGAAATAGATCAGCGACAGGATCAGACGCTCTGCCCAAGTCTTATTCACGGCCGCCTACCAATCTGTTCACAAGCTCATCCGAGCGGTGCTTGATCAGCGTCGCGTAATATGCAACGACAATCGCCTCAAGTGCGTCGTTCAATCGCTCTCTTGCGCCCTCCACGACCTCGGAATATCCCGCAGTCTGCTTCTCGATCACGCTGCGGATCGAAGAAAACGAGCACTGGTTCTGTTCAACCAAAGCATCCAGAATGCGGCAGATATAATCATAGAGCACGCTTGCACGCACGATATCGTCACTCTCGTCCTCAAGGTCACCGTTGATGTACTCCAGCATATAAGCGATCTTATCCAGCTGCATGCAGGGACGCAGCATATTGATGATCAGAATATATGCAACCTGATCAATGTCGTATTTTTTGGACTTGGAAAGCGGCACCCAGCCTCTCTTTGTCCAGTTCTGCAGAGTAGAGCCGTCAATACCCGAAATATCTCTGATCTGCGTCAGCATAACGCCGTCGGAAATAAAGAAAATTTTAGAAAGAAATTCCATTCCCGTTACGTCGTTCATATCGGATCTGCGCAGCTTGGTGCCCGGGATCAGCAAATCATGTATCTGTAAATGCACTTTAACACTTCCTTTCATATAGTGCTTCTATTATATATGACAGTCATCCGATTGTCAACCGCTTATTTGTGAATTTTTAAGATCGTAGGTGAACTTTTTGAAAAAACTTCAGATCAGCATCTCGCCCGCAACGTTCCTATTGGTGATAAGCATGATCGCAACCATGCCCCTGCCGCGATTGTGCGCGTGTTTTTTGGCGGCGGGAATTCACGAGCTTGGGCACATTGCCGCCGCCAAGCTGCTCGGGATCGATATTTCTTGCATGAAGCTGGACGTTTTGGGTGCAAGACTGTACACGAGCGGCAAGCTGTGCTCTTACCCTGCTCTCGCACTGCTTTGCCTGGCAGGGCCGTTTGTAAATTTGCTCAGCTTTGCGCTGCTTGTCCCTTTGTCACACTCGTGTGTCTGGATAGAGGAGCTTGCGCTATCCTCGCTCTCGCTTTGCCTGCTCAATCTCCTCCCCGTTCAGGGATTTGACGGCGGTCGAACGGTGCATGCAATCCTGAGCTCTTTTGTTGGTTTTGAGCTTTGTGAGCGTATTTGCACCTTGCTTGGCTTTTTCAGTCTTTTCTTGATGTGGCTGCTTTCCGTATGGCTGCTTTTGCGCACGGGCACTTCCCTGACGCTTTTCGTGTTTTCCTGCTGCCTTTTCGGTATGCTTTTCGTTTGAAAAAACAAAGAAAACAAGAGAAAAAGAGAGAATTAAGGAGATAATAAAAGAAAACCGCCCCCTTTTGCTGACCATTTACAGAAATTTCGCGATTATTCAAAGAATTTTGCGAAATCTATTGCATTTTCATTACGTTTCTGCTACAATATTATTATTCTCTATATTTCTGTCAAAAAGGAGTTTTGATGCGGAATGAATGATCAAGTTTTGGTTCGGCTCAAGGGTGTTGCCAAGTCGTTTGACGGCGAGCCCGTATTGCGTGCCATTGACCTGAATATCCATGATAAGGAGTTCGTGACTCTGCTTGGCCCTTCGGGCTGTGGCAAGACCACCACGCTCCGTATTATCGGCGGTTTTGTTTCCCCCGATTCCGGTGACGTTGAATTTGCAGGTCAGCGTATCAACGACGTACCTGCCTATAAGCGTCACGTAAATACGGTATTTCAGAGATATGCTCTGTTCCCCCACTTGAACGTATATGAAAATATCGCCTTCGGACTTAAGATCCAAAAGGTAAAAAAGGATGAAATAGACAGACGCGTCAAGGAAATGCTGGAGCTTGTCAACCTCAAGGGCTTTGAGAAGCGTCACGTCGGCAATCTTTCGGGCGGTCAGCAGCAAAGAGTTGCGATCGCGCGTGCGCTGATCAACCGTCCCAAGCTGCTGCTTTTGGACGAGCCTCTCGGTGCACTTGACCTCAAGCTGCGCAAGGATATGCAGCGTGAGCTCAAGAACATCCAGCGCGAGACCGGCATCACCTTTATTTACGTAACGCACGACCAGGAGGAGGCACTCTCCATGTCCGACACCGTCGTCGTCATGGCGGACGGTGCGATCCAGCAGATCGGCTCTCCCACGGACATCTATAACGAGCCCGTCAACGCTTTTGTGGCTGACTTTATCGGTGAATCCAATATTCTGGACGGCACCATGCTCTGCGACTTTAAGGCGAAGATCGCAGGACACGTTTTTGAGTGTCTTGACAGCGGCTTTGCTCCCAACGAAAAGGTTGACGTTGTTATCCGTCCCGAGGATGTTGACGTTGTGGATGTCAAGGACGGCATGCTGATCGGAACCGTTTCTGGCGTGACGTTCAAGGGTGACTACTATGAGATCATCGTGGACGTTCAGGGATTCAAATGGATGCTGGAGACCTCCGATTTTGTTGCCGAGGGACAGACTATCGGTCTGCATATTCAGCCCGACGCAATTC
>JAGBXH010000116.1 GCA_017629395.1 Clostridia bacterium
AGCGGATCTTATCGCCCATCGTGCGCCAAAAGTCCACGCATTCGGCGCGCTTTTGGTCGTAATCGAATGCCGGCGGCTGCTCTTTTGCGCGAATTGCGCCCGTAAAGCGCAGGGATTTGCCCGCCTCAAGGCTGTAGCGCACCTCGAAATAATCGGCAGCGGCAAAGCTGTGCCCGCTTGGGGAGTCGGTGACAAAGCGAACGTCCAAGCCCTCGGGGCAAAGCGTCAGATACCCCATATCGCTGCCTGCGGTGTGATCGGAAAGCTGCCGCCAGGTGCGCTTGAGCATATACCAGTTTTTTTCGTTGGGGCAGTAGGGGGAGTATCCCTCCTGATGCTGATTGACCATGTACTTTTCCTGCCCGGAGCGGGGAAGCAGCCCGATGCTGCCGTGGGCGTGCTCGGGGGAGTTGTTTTGCAGCGTGACGCAAAAATACACGGTGGGATTGCGCTCCTCTCCCGCAAATGCCTCCACGCGCACCTGCACCTCGGCGTCGGCAATGACCTCGTAGATGGGCAGACCGTACTCGATCTCGCGAAAGCGCGTGTCCTCGGGGTCAAAGCCCACCATGTCCCTGCCGTGCAGGAACAAAAGCCCCACGCCGGGCTGCCCTACGTGGACGCCGTTATCCAAAAGCGACAGCGTCAGCAGCTTGAAATCGGGGCACAGAACGGCTACCCGCTCGGACAAGGGGCGGTGCAGGTAGACCTTGGTGGTTTTGGGGCGTTGCCAGGCAGGTGCTTTCATGGGTGGCTCTCCTTTGATGGTATTGCGTTTATTGTAGCACAATTCCCCCAAAAAAGCAAGTGCACAAGAAAATAAACGCGCAAAGGGGCGCGCAGGCACAGCCTGCGCGCCCTTGTGCATGGGTTGGTGTGAAAAATCCGCGATTTTTTGGTACAATATACATATACGTGCAAAAAAGCGGAGGACGGAACATGAATCGACTTACAGTGAACGAAAATAGCGTACAGAATTTTGCAAGCTACCTGCATGAGCATGAAAGAAGCGGCGCAACGGTGGAAAAATACCTGCGCGACGTGCGTGCGTTTTGCGCCTTTGTGCAGGGACGTGACATTGACAAACAGACAATCATGGAATATAAAGCCCACCTTGGCGCGCACTACGCCGTGGCGAGCGCAAATTCCATGCTTGCCGCGCTTAACGCTTTTTTGCGCTTTTGCGGTGCGCAAGAGCTTTGCATCAAGCGGTTTTCGGTGCAAAGACAGATCTTTTGCGCCAAGGACAAGGAGCTGACGCGCGCAGAATACGTGCGCTTGATCAGCACGGCGGCGAAAAAGCGCGACGAGAGGCTGTGCTTACTGCTGCAGACCATTTGCGGCACGGGCATCCGCGTCAGCGAGCTGGAGTTTATTACCGTGGAGGCGGTGCGCAGGGGAGAGGCGACTGTGCGCTGCAAGGGAAAGCAGCGCCGTATTTTCATTGTGCCCGAGCTGCAACGCAAGCTGATGCGCTATGCCAGGGCAAGGGGGGTAAGGCAGGGCAGCGTTTTCGTCACGCGCAGCGGCAATCCGATCAGCCGCCACAGCATCTGGCGCATGATGAAGGCATTGTGCAAGCAGGCAGGCGTGCAGGAAAGCAAGGTGTTCCCGCACAATCTGCGACACCTGTTTGCGCGCACGTTTTACAATATGGAAAAGGATATTGCAAAGCTTGCGGACATTCTCGGCCACGCAAGCATTGAAACCACGCGCATTTACATCGTCACGACGGGCGCAGAGCACGTCAAGAGGATGCGGCAGATGCACCTGATCCTATAAAAAAGGGGGAGAGAAAAAGAAAAAAACCGATGCGCGCGCATCGGCATGATCACATAATGGGAGTTATGTTGCATAACAAAAAAGAGCCACCGTGCTTACGCCGTGGCTCTCCTTTTGACGCGCTCTTTGCGGGCTTTTTTGCAGGTATGCAGCCCGAGCGATACGATAAAATGCAGCAAATTTTCAGCCGAAAAAGCAAAAAGAGCATAACGAATCCACCTTGCGTCCAAGCTGTAAAAACGTGCAGGCTCGTAAGGCTTTATCGTCATGCTCTTTTCTTGTCGTTTCATGTACGAAATGGAGCGTTTTGTGATAATCCTATTGATTTCCGCGTATCATAATGCTAAAATAAACCGAAAATGCAGAAGTAGTGGGATAACTATGCAACATAACTCCCATTACGTTGCAAAGCGAAAAATTATATATATAAAAAGGAGAAAAAGAAAAATGAGAAACAACAAAGGGTTTTCCCTCGTTGAGCTGATCGTGGTTATTGCCATCATGGCAGTCCTCGCTGCCGTGGCTGTGATTGGTGTCAGCATTTATATTCCTAAGGCGCAGAAGCAGGCTGATGCAGAACTGCTCAACGTGCTGTCTGATGCTCTCAGAGCTGCATGCCTGAGTGAGGGTGTTGACCCCAATACCGTGAACGCAACTATTGCGGTTGATGCAAACGGTAAACTGGCTACAAAGGCAGACGGCTCGGTTGATATTAAGAATGTAGATGCCGATATCGCAAGCCTTTTCAACGAGGTGTTCACCGAGAAGAATGCGAAGTTCAATATCGTAGAGAAGAATTTCATTAAGTTCTCGAATGGTAAGTTTGGTTGGAGTGATGGTTCTAATAATCCTACCTTGAATTATGGTGGCAGTACTATCGTGCTTGATCAGAAGGATATTGATGCTCTGAAGGATAGTACGTTTGGCAAGATGGGTATTGAGACGCTTTTGGGTCAACTGGATATGGTTACCGGTATTGCTGCTAACTTGGATTCTAGTGCATATATGAATGTTCTCTTGAGTGAAGATTTCCTTAATTGCGCATTGCTCTCAATGGGTATTGAACAAACCGCGATTGATGACATGACCAAACAGGATAAGGTTGACACTTTAATGGTTAAACGCGAAGAACTGGCGCGCGAGGCTCTCAAACAAAAGGGAATCGATAATCCTACTCTCGAGCAGCTTGAGGCTGCAATAAATCAAGTTCAGGCAAATGCTGTAGTTCTATATACGGCACAGGTAACAGCCAAGATGGATAGTGCAGGAATTGAATCTTTACTTGCTACTTCCAATAAAGATCAAATCGTTGAAAATATGATGAGTAGCGATAAGTCTGGTGATGGCATCGCTCAAGCAGCTATGATGTGTGGTCTGTATACCTCGTACGTAAATTCTTCCTATGGCGCTCATCTTACTGAGGCTCAGAAGGAAGTTAATGTACAGAACGTATTGGATGCGTTGGAAAATGATGACAAGTTTATGGAGTATATTTACGAAACCGAGCAGGGGAAGAAGGATTTGGAAGGTTACTTGGGCTCTCTTAACATGATCAGTAGCAGTACGAGTGACTCTAATGCAACGAATTCTTTGATCGTTAATGGTTTTGCTGATCCGGATTTGATTGCTGGCTTGAACCAAGCTACCGGGAAGTAAAGAAGATTTTGTTTTAGGAGTGATTACATATGAATCGTTTGAATGTTTTGTTGTTACATTTATGCAAAAAACAAAGACTTGCGCAGATGTGTATGCTTCAGCATATTCTCGCGTGACAAATTATCCGTATGAATAGCTTCTGGATTTGTATTTGTATTGGGCTTACCCTCATGGTATGGCTGTTCTTGTCAAGGAAGTCTATCTATAACCTAAAAATATGGCAATCGATCATACTCATGATTACGCTTCCGATTGTTGGATTTTCCGGGGCGAAGCTACTTTATGTCATTGAAAATTTTGAAAAAGTCATGTCGGGCGGAGACGTTGGCATGTCTTTCTTTGGAACGGTATTTATCGTACCGATAGTTATGCCTCTTGTAGGCAAAATGCTAGGCGTGCCAATGCGTAATACGTTGGATATTTGCATTCCCGGAGGTATTGCGGTGTTGGGCTGCATGCGGGTCAACTGCTTTATATCCGGGTGCTGTAGCGGAATACTTGTGCATGGTTTTGACACTTGGTTTCCTCTGCCTGTCCAACTGTTTGAAGCGATTGGAGACTTTATGATATTAACGCTGATTCTTTGGTGGGAGAAATCTCATATTCCCAAAGGACGTATCTATCCAATGTTTCTTATACTTTATGGCATTCTGAGATTTTTCCTTGAATGGTTCCGAATAACTGAGAGACCTTGGCTTGGAATGGCTCACGGTCACTGGTTTTCCATTCTTGCATTAGCAATCGGTTTTACTACATTCATTATAATGGAAAGGAGCGAAAAACATGCTCAAAAATAATTCGCGCACCTACCGACGTTTTTTTTACAGTAGTGTAATCTGCGGTATTGCAATCATATGCTCCATATTTCTTGCCGTTACCGTAAAAGGCGCAACATCGATAAACTTAACCGGAACTCCGCTGGATGAGTTTATCACGGCTGACTATAACCAAACAGATACGGATAGTGGACACAAGGGTACCGCATCAGCTTCAGCGAACGGGGCTACAATTACAATTAATACAAATGGCTTTTCTGGCCAATCTGACGCAACTTGCAGCGCAAAAACAACAAATACTCTCACGGTTACATTTAAGAAAAATACAACCTATATGTATACTGTGAGCGGATCCGCATTGAACAGCGCGAAAGGCGGAGGTACCGATCTTGTTGCTGGACAGGAGTATACAGCGCTCAGCGGTGATTCAATAACTTTTGAACTCACAGCAGACAAAAAAGAAACAAAATCCACAACAATTACCTTTACCATGGCTGAGGCAGTTGTAGAAAAGCCAGACGATGGTGCGTCGTATTCTTTGAAAGGCGGCGACGGTACAATTTATTTTTATCTAGACGAAGCACTCGCCGCTGCTCAAAATAGTACATCGAACAAGACGGTTGTAGTGAAGAGTGATGGTGTTGCATATCATTCGAGCTATAAGAGCTACGAAGATAAGGCCCAATATTCTCATGTTCAAGACTATACGATTCCGTCGGGGGTTACATTATTGATTCCTTTTGATAGCGCTGGAACGCTGTACACGGACACTCCGGCGCATTCTGACAATTATACACAACCCTATGCGTACAGGACTCTCACTATGGCAGAGGGAGCTAATTTAACCGTTGACGGAGTGCTTAGTATTTCCGGTCAGGTTCGTACGTTGTCAGAATCGGCACATTATAGTGGCTCTCCCATTGGTCCGGTTGGTTTTATTGATTTGAAGGCCGGTAGCAAAATCACTGTCAATGGAACATTGTATTCTTGGGGATATATTATTGGCTCAGGATCAGTAGAGGCTAATTCCGGAGCTAAGGTGTATGAAGCCTTTCAGGTTGCTGACTATCAAGGGGCAAGAAATACAAATGGAATGTTGGATGATGGAAAGAAAGTGTTCCCGTTTTCTCAATATTATGCCCAAAACATTGAGGTGAAGCTGAGAATAAACTACGGTGCAAAGTTGCTTCTGTTTACAGTAGCAAACTCCGGTAATATGTTCTATTCGCCGTTGGTTTTTGAATTTATAGGTACAAGTTCCGGTTTGTTGAACATAACAAGCGAAGATGGTTATGCTGAAAAGTATTATGACGGAAGTAAGGATCGATATTATATCGATACATATGGTAATTCCATTCTAAGCGGCACAACGTTCAAAGCGGAAGCAGCAGCGGGCATGGGAATCACCATAGATACGCGAAAGTTTTATTTTCCTGTCACGAACAGTCTGACATTGAGAGTCAAGAGTGGGGAACTGATTGCTTCTCAGGATATTTGTTTGCTTCCGGGTGCAATCGTTGAGTTATCAGAATCAGCAAAACTTACATTATCTGAAGGAACAACGATAGTTGTTTATGATTCTGATACATGGAATGATTATTCTATGCCCTTTGGTAATAATGAAACTTTCCGTCCGATATACTACTCCCCAACCAGAACGTATGTCAGAACTTCTGCAGACTTGGTTGATGCCGTAGTTCTTATAAATGGAGAAGTAGATGCAAGCAAGGGCTATATTTATACTACGGGTAATGGCGCAAAACTTTATAGTACCGCGACTGGTGTAATAAAGCTGCAAAAAGGAACGCTTACTGCCACGTATCAGCAAACGTCTCCCAGCACTAGTGACGCGACATATGACACCATTGAGATAAAGCCTGCCTATTTGCAGCATGCCGATGGCACTTATTTGCAGAGCGGCACAAATACGTATTCTTATTCTAATGGCAAATGGGTTTGTGAGACGCATACAGGCGTGGACACTGACCACGCCTGTGACGTATGTGAATCTGTAACTGATTGTGCGGACTCCAATTCTGACCACAAATGTGATGTTTGTGGTACCACGCTGAGTGAATGTTCTGACGGTGATGATGCTGACAGCAACTGTGACGTTTGTAGCAAAAACCTGTGCGCTCACCTCAATCCTCTGAAGACTGAACAAGTTGACGCCGGTTGCTTGACCGATGGCGTTAAGGCTTATTGGCACTGCGCAGATTGCGGCTACTACTATAGTGACGAAGCTCTGACTTCTGCAATCGCAGATATCGATGCTTGGAAGATTGGTGATGGTAAGATTTCTGCAAAGGGTCACACTCCCGGTGCGGATGACGGCGATTGCACGACCGAAGTAATCTGTACTGTATGTGGCCAAGTGGCAATTCCTGCTAAGGATGCACACACCCCCGATGAAAATGGTGCATGCGACGCTTGCGACAAGCAGTACGGCGCGAAGATTGGTGATAAGTTCTATGATACTTTCGCAGATGCGCTTGCTGCAGCAACTGCAGGCAACACCATCGTGCTGCTTGTAGACGTAGAGCAGACTCCCATCGTTCTTGGCAATGCAATCCTTGACTTCAACGGTCACACCGTAACCGGCTTGGTACTTGGTACTATGAGCCTGAACGGTGGCTTGCTGATCACCAACGATGAAGATACCTACAAAATGATTGGTAAGGGCGCGGATTATTACGAAACCGAGGATGCTGTATTCTCGATGACGTTAAATGATAAGGGCGCGCTGGATATTACCATCATCAGCGGCACTGTCACCCTTGCTCAGAGTTGGTGGACGCTTGAAAACCAAACGCTGACCATTGGCGCGGATGCAACGTTCGTTATTCCCGAAAGCATGACCCTCAACGTGCTCAGTAACGTGATTGTTGAGGAAAATGCTACCGTTGAGGTTAAAGGAACTGTTGTCCTCTATACCGCAGATGCGGTTATTACAGCTCCTGCCGGCTTGAATGTTGTAACCAGCGTTGCAAATTCGCACGTCAAGTATGCGAACGGTGCATATTCTGTCGAGGCGCACAGCTTCCCGGATGCTTGGACGTACGATGAGAGCAACCACTGGCACAAGTGCACCGGATGTGATGCGATTATCGACATCGTTGCGCACGATTACACGCATGATGCCGAAGCGCACAAGTGTATTTGTGGCGACATTGAGAACTTTACGATCACTTGGATCGTTGACGGTGTTGAGACCACCGAGACCTACGACTTTGGCGAAGTGCCTTCGTTCAAGGGCAGCACTGACAAGGCTGCCACTGCGCAGTACACCTACACCTTTGCGGGTTGGACTCCTGCGGTTGTATCTGTAACCGGCGCGGCAACCTATACGGCAACCTATGATTCTACCGTAAACGAGTACACAATCACCTTCGTAGACGAGGATGGCACTGTGCTGCAGACCGGCAAGGTTGCATACGGCGAAACTCCCGTATTTACCGGTGAGACTCCTACTAAGGCTGCTACCGCGCAGTACACCTACACCTTTGCAGGTTGGAATACTGCGATCGCAACCGTAACCGGTGATGCGACCTATGCGGCAACCTATACCGAGACGGTTAATAAGTACACAATCACCTTCGTAGACGAGGACGGCGAGACAGTACTGTGGAGCGGTGAATTTGACTACGGTGCAACTCCCGTATTTGGTGGCGCACCCCCCACTAAGGCTGCCACTGCTCAGTACACCTACACCTTTGCTGGTTGGAATACTGAAATCGTTTCTGTAACCGGCGCGGCAACCTATACTGCAACCTACACCGAGACGGTTAATAAGTACACGATCACTTGGATCGTTGACGGTGTTGAGATCACCGAGACCTACGACTTTGGCGAAGTGCCTTCGTTCAAGGGCAGCATCAATAAGGCTCCCGATGCAGACAAACACTATGTATACCAGGGATGGGATGGAGACCTTGCAGAAATAACCGAAGATGCTACCTATACTGCTGTTTTCATGGCCGTTGCTCATACAAAGAAGGATGATAGCTGGATAACGGAAGGCGATCATCACTGGAAGGCTTGTAGCGGTTGCGAATATAAGCTGGAAGAGGGCGATCACGTCTGGTCGGAGGACTATGATCATGATTCGAAAAATCACTGGAAGTCTTGTAAATGTGGTGCAACCAAGGGTCAAGCTGCGCACGCTTACGGTGGAGTAACGTACGAGGGCGACGGTAAGACCTCTTACACGGCGTCTCATACTTGCGAATGCGGACGTACGGAAACCGCAATCGCTGAGATTACCCTCAATGTGACCAAAGCTCCTACTTGTACTGAGAAGGGCACCACCACCTACACTGCGAACTTTGCAGAAGATTGGGCAACCGTTAAGGTGACGACCGAGGAGCTTGAAGAAAATCCTGCAAACCACGCAAGCAAAGACACGTATTACGAACATGATGCAGATGGTCATATTTTGATGCATTCTTGCTGTAACGCAGCTATTGGCGAAAAAGAAGAGCATACTCCCGATGCAGATGACGGTGATTGCACTACCGACATTACCTGCTCGGTATGCGGTAAGGTTACGACCGAGGGCGCAGATGCTCACACTCCCAATGCAGATGACGGCGACTGCACCACCGCAGTTAACTGTACTGTTTGTGGTACGGTAACTACTCCTGCAAAGGATGCACACACTCCTGCTGAGGAT